>CALKVB010000082.1 GCA_937996605.1 uncultured Oxalobacteraceae bacterium
GCCCGGCAGAACCAAATTACTTCTTATTGATGATCGCTTCAGCGACGTTCTTCGGCGCTTCGGAGTAGTGCTTGAATTCCATTGTGTAAGTCGCACGACCTTGTGTTGCAGAACGCAACGAAGTCGAGTAACCAAACATTTCAGACAATGGCACTTCTGCTTTAATGATCTTACCGCCACCACCTGGGATTTCGTCCATACCTTGAACCATACCGCGACGGGAAGACAAGTCACCCATTACAGTACCAGCGTAGTCTTCTGGTGTTTCCACTTCAACCGCCATCATTGGCTCCAGAATAACTGGGCTCGCTTTACGGCAACCATCTTTAAACGCCATCGAAGCAGCCATACGGAAGGCATTTTCGTTGGAGTCAACGTCATGGTAAGAACCGAAGAACAAAGTAACTTTAACGTCAACCACTGGGTAACCAGCTAACACACCAGAGTTCAATGTTTCGATAACACCTTTTTCAACCGCCGGGATATATTCACGTGGAACTGTACCGCCTTTGATCGCGTCAACGAATTCAAAACCCTTACCTGGTTCTTGCGGTTCGATCTTCAATACAACGTGACCGTATTGACCACGACCACCAGATTGCTTAACGAACTTACCTTCGATCTCTTCGCATGTTTTGCGAATTGTTTCGCGGTACGCAACTTGCGGCTTACCAACAGTTGCTTCCACGTTGAATTCACGCTTCATACGGTCAACGATAATTTCCAAGTGCAACTCACCCATACCGCCGATGATAGTCTGACCAGATTCTTCATCAGTTTTCACGCGGAAAGATGGATCTTCCTGTGCCAAACGGTTCAAAGCCAAGCCCATTTTTTCTTGGTCAGCTTTGGTTTTTGGCTCAACAGCCTGTTGAATAACTGGCTCTGGGAAAACCATTTTTTCCAAAGTGATGATGGACGCTGGATCACACAATGTTTCACCTGTTGTCGCATCTTTCAAACCAACCGCAGCAGCGATGTCACCAGCGCGAACTTCTTTGATTTCTTCGCGTTGGTTAGCATGCATCTGCAAAATACGGCCAAGGCGTTCTTTTTTGCCTTTGATCGGGTTGTACACTGTATCGCCAGAATTGATCGTACCAGAGTAAACGCGGAAGAAAATCAATTGACCAACGAACGGATCCGTCATGATCTTGAACGCCAAAGCTGCGAATTTTTCATCGTCAGCTGCTTTACGTGTTGTAGGTTGATCATCTTCATCCGTACCAGCTACTGGTGGAATATCCACTGGAGATGGCAAGTATTCGATAACCGCGTCCAACATCGCTTGCACGCCTTTGTTTTTAAACGCAGTGCCGCACATCATTGGAACGATTTCAGAAGCGATCGTACGTTGACGCAATGCTTTCTTGATTTCTTCTTCAGACAAATCACCTTCTTCAAGGTATTTGTTCATCAATTCTTCATTGGCTTCAGCAGCTGCCTCAACCATTTTTTCACGCCATTCAGCAGCTTGATCAGCCAATTCTGCAGGAATATCACGGTAGTCAAATTTCATACCTTGACTAGCCTCATCCCAGAAAATCGCTTTCATTTTGACCAGGTCAACCACGCCTTGGAAGTTATCTTCCGCGCCGATTGGAATTTGAATCGCGATTGGGTTCGCTTTCAAACGTGCACGCATTTGATCGTACACTTTGAAGAAGTTCGCGCCAGTACGATCCATCTTATTGACGAATGCCAAACGTGGGACTTTGTACTTGTTAGCTTGACGCCAAACAGTTTCAGATTGTGGCTGAACGCCGCCGACTGCACAGTAAACCATGCAAGCGCCGTCCAATACACGCATGGAACGCTCAACTTCGATTGTGAAGTCAACGTGGCCTGGTGTATCGATGATGTTAATGCGGTGTTCTGGGAAGTTATTCGCCATACCTTTCCAGTGGCAAGTCGTCGCAGCGGAAGTAATAGTAATACCGCGCTCTTGTTCTTGCTCCATCCAGTCCATGGTCGCTGCGCCATCATGAACTTCACCAATTTTGTGATTTACGCCTGTATAAAACAATACGCGCTCTGTCGTTGTCGTTTTACCTGCATCAATGTGAGCGGAAATACCGATATTGCGGTAGCGCTCAATGGGGGTCTTACGGGCCATAGCTAATCCTAAATCTTTTAATGGACAAAACCGAGCGCAATTTTCTTCGAAAAATCACGCCCGGTCTGATTCAAAATACCTACCAAAACCATTGCAAATCGAACATACAATGGTTTCTCACAATTACTCTTAGAAGCGGAAGTGAGAGAAGGCTTTGTTGGCTTCCGCCATACGGTGCACTTCATCACGTTTCTTCATCGCACCGCCACGACCTTCAGCGGCCTCCAACAATTCACCAGCCAAACGTTGTGGCATGGATTTTTCGCTACGCTTATTAGCTGCTTCACGCAACCAACGCATAGACAAAGCCAAGCGACGAACTGGACGAACTTCAACAGGCACTTGGTAGTTAGCACCACCAACACGGCGGGACTTAACTTCAACCAATGGCTTTGCATTGTTAATTGCAGTTGCAAACACTTCCAATGGATCTTTACCAGTTTTTTCCTGGATGTGATCAAACGCGCCATAGATAATGCCTTCAGCAACAGACTTCTTGCCAGACAACATCAACACGTTAACAAACTTAGAAACTTCTACATTGCCGAACTTTGGATCCGGCAAAATGTCCCGTTTCGGGACTTCACGACGACGTGGCATTTCAATTCCTTTCAATCTTCAGTTGAGCGGTCGATAACAACTTATCAACGCTCGCGGTAAGCCATCATAGCCACCACTTACTCGGCTCATTCGAGACCGACACCTTTCCGAATTACGGAGATTTTACTGAGGTTAATTTACAAGCTAGTTACAAGAATCTCTTAGTGAACTAAAAGATTACTTCTTAACAGCCTTAGCGCGCTTAGAACCATATTTGGAACGAGCTTGCTTACGGTCTTTAACGCCTTGAGTATCCAAAGCACCGCGAACCATGTGATAACGCACACCCGGCAAATCCTTTACACGACCACCGCGAATCAAAACTACGCTGTGTTCTTGCAAGTTATGGCCTTCACCGCCGATATACGAAATAACTTCGAAACCGTTGGTCAAGCGTACTTTGGCAACTTTACGCAAAGCCGAGTTTGGCTTCTTTGGAGTTGTCGTATAAACGCGTGTACATACACCACGTTTTTGCGGGCTGTTTTCCAGCGCCGGAGATTTGCTCTTAACCACTGCGGAAACGCGTGGTTGGCGAATCAGTTGATTGATGGTTGGCATCGTTTTTAATCCAACAAAATACAACGTTAAACACACGCCCGGAAACGGTTGCCCGGGCACTTAAAAAAATCTATATAGATCCATAATTTCTCATGGATTCCCGACTATCTATTCGCCACACCAAGCACATTTAACCGGGACGCAGCAATAAACCATATAAAATCGAGAACTCGCGAGTGTACACCTCAGTTTTATTGAAAGTCAATGAAAATCAGTGGAAACAACAACTTAGCACTGACAAATCATCAATAATTGCTGAAATTTTATGCACTTCGGACGAGAATTCGTACGCATTCAGCCAAAGAAATATTGCAATGCAGCATAACTTCACCCGAAAATGTTCCAAAATGCAAGCAAAAATGCTTTATATTGATCTTGCTATTTTGACTGCTTCTCTCCCTGATGTTCACAAGTTCATCCTATTCTCGGCATTACTTGCTGATAAGTTACCTAATTCTCAGCGCCATGCCGCTTTTCGCTTGGTTTAACGGCAAGGAATTAAATCACCCAGAACGGCTCTTCACTTATGAATTACTCGCCTGGATTGCTCTTTGGGCTTTCTTTAAATCCCCTAAATGGTTCCATATCGCGCTTTTTCCTGCGTTCTTAGCGGCGCCAATTGAGATTTATTTACGCCTTTATTATCACCAGGGGATTTCTACCCACCATCTCGGCATCATCACAGAAACCAGTCCCAAAGAGGCTGCTGAGTTTTTAGGCAATAAAATTTGGCTCCTTTTACTGATTATTATTTGTATATTGACGTGGTGGTTAACACTTTGGCGCGCTGCAAAAAAATCATCCGAACTAAGCTGGTCGCACTGGTCTCGCTGGGTAGTAATTGGGATTTTTACATTCGCAAGTGGTCCGTGGCTGCTTGGTCAATATTTTGGTGTCGCCAGTGCGTCGAGTAATGTTGACGGCTCTGCGAGCGATAGTACAGAACAAACTATCGCGCAACAATTGAGTTCCGCCCGCACTTGGTCACAACTTATCGCTTGGGCTGATGAACACGAGCCATTACCGTCATGGACCGAGGCTTTTTATGATGAAGAAAGTTTCGCTAAAAGTTGGCCATTCGGCATTTACGCTCAGGGCTACGACTATGTAATTGAACGACGCTATCTGAACAAACTTAGCGAGAAAAATCGAGAGTTCCGCTTTCACGCGAAACAAGCCCCGGGCAACGACTTCCAACAGACTGTTGTGGTGGTGATTGGTGAGTCTTCTCGCTACGATAGATGGAGTATCAATGGCTATGAGCGAGAAACCACGCCCTACCTAAGCCAAGAGGAAAATCTCATCAGCCTTAGCGACATGGTGAGTGCTGTTGCCGCGACTCGACTTTCTGTGCCAATCATCACCACCCGCAAACCTGCGGCGCAAAGTTTGAAAGCCGGTTTTTCTGAAAAGTCCTTCCTCAGTGCTTATAAAGAAGCGGGCTTTAAGACCTTCTGGATTTCAAATCAAATGAGCTTTGGTCAATTCGATACGCCAACCTCAGTCATCGCTAAAGAGGCCGATGTCACCCAGTTTTTGAATCTCGGAGGTTTTACAAATACCTCAAGTTATGATCAGATACTTCTACAACCTTTGCAGTATGCATTGGAGGACGCGGCACCGAATAAACTGATCGTACTTCACACACTAGGCAACCATTGGAACTACAGTCATCGACACCCGAAAGAATATGATAAATGGAAGCCATCACTTTTTGGTGTTATCAATCCCGCGTACACCAACCTCAAGAATAAGCAACTGATTAGCAATAGTTACGACAACTCGATTTTGTATATGGATTGGGTGCTTGCTCGTGCAATTACCCAACTGAAAGCTTTGCCCCACATGAGCGCGTTATTTTATGTATCTGATCATGGTCAAACTCTTTACGACGGTAGTTGCAATCTCGCCTTTCACGGGCACAACACGCAATTTGAATTCCATGTACCTGCCTTCGTTTGGTATTCCGAGCAGTACGCCGCTCAGCACCCCCAAAAAATTGCGCAACTCAAGCAACACCAACATGAAAAATTATCCACAGAAAATGTCTTTCATTCTTTGCTTGACATGGTCGATATACGCTACCCCGATGAACGACTCGATCGTAGTATTTTCAGCGACAAACTCCGTTTTCATACACGATATGTTGATAGTTATGGCTGGAGCAACTATGACAATGCCATGTTCAAAGGTGATTGTCGTGAAGTGATTGATTTAAAAGAGCCACTTCCACAAGAAAAATAGACGCTAAAACCTACTCTAAGACTTTGCAACAGGCCACTTGATGATTCACAAATTGCGCTCGATCTTTCTTTGCTGACAAGCACTTTCTCCCTTACACTAACATCATGCAACGCCAGCGTCCTCCCGCGCTCAATATCGAGCTTAGCCCCCATCTCACTGCACGTCTTAGCGGCGCGTGGCTCGCTGATTTATTGTCCGACGACCAAATCGCGGCGCCCCTGATAAACTCGCTCGCAGAAGCCAAGCAGCATCACGGCTTAGCTTGGGATTTATCGTCACTCACCGCACTTGACTACATCGGTGCGCAAATGTTGTGGCAAGCATGGGGAAAGCGAATCCCAACTGAACTTAACATGCCGACTCAATATACGGCACTATTTCGGCGTCTTGAAGAAGTCAGTCAAATCGCAATCCCGGCGCCAGTCAAACAAGTGGGACTGCCAATGGGGCGCCTTGGGCAACTTTCCTTAAATTTTGCGCTACACATCATCGGCATCACTGAATTGCTTGGGCAATTTATTATCGACCTTTGGCACTTCCTTCGACATCCTTCGAAAGGTCCTTGGAAAGAAATATCGGCCAATATTTATCGTACTGGCTATCAAGCATTGGCAATTACAGCCTTGGTTGGCCTCCTGATTGGCGTTGTACTCTCGTATTTGTCGGGTCAACAATTGCGCAATTATGGGGGCGATCTATTTATTGTAAATTTGCTAGGCGTTAGCATTATTCGCGAACTCGGCCCTATGCTGGCAGCGATTCTGATTGCGGGGCGTTCGGGATCTGCGATTACGGCGCAACTCGGTGTCATGAAAGTGACCGAAGAACTTGATGCTATGCGTGTGATGGGTATTCCGATTGGTTTTCGTCTAATCATGCCTAAGATTTTAGCGCTGGCGTTTACCATGCCAATGATCGTGATCTGGACTGATATCATGGCCTTAATTGGCGGTGCGATCTCTGCCCAAGTTATTCTCGATATGTCGCCTGGATTTTTCTTACATAAACTACCTGATGCGGTGAGCCTAGGGAATTTCTGGATAGGTTTGGGCAAAGGTGTCGTCTTCGGAATTCTGATCTCCATGATTGCTTGTCACTACGGACTGCGTATCAAACCAAATACGGAGAGCCTCGGTCAAGGTACGACGAGTTCTGTAGTCGTTTCGATTACCACTGTAATTATTGCAGACGCTATTTTTGCTATCGTCTTTAGCAAGGTTCCTTACTAATAAAGACCAATCAAGACGAACTCGTTTATGCACCAAGAGACTATCATCGACATTGAACATCTGCGTAGCCAATTTGGTCGGACGGTGATTCACGACGACCTTAATTTAAAGGTGCAGCGTGGCGAAGTGTTTTCTATCGTCGGTGGCTCTGGCTCTGGTAAAACGGTGTTGATGCGCCAAATGCTAGGATTGGAAACTCCTAAGCAAGGTGTTATTCGCGTCTTTGGTGACAATATCCACGAACCCAAAGAACATCATCTCGAACATTTACGTAGGCGGTCTGGCATGCTGTTTCAACATGGCGCCCTGTATTCAGCCTTGAATGTGATTGAAAATGTCATGCAACCGCTACGCGAATTAGGAACCTTATCCGATTCCCTCATCGAGGATATCGCCTATCTCAAATTACACATGTCGGGGATAGGCTTTGAACACGCAAAAAAAATGCCTTCCGACCTATCTGGCGGCATGATTAAGCGCATCGCACTGGCAAGAGCGATCGCGCTCGATCCCGAATTACTATTTTTGGACGAACCTACCGCAGGACTTGATCCTGATAGCTCAGACGGCTTTGTCGACTTAATTCGTGCCTTGCATGAAGAACTGCATTTAACAGTGGTCATGGTGACACATGACTTAGACACTCTATTCGCACTCTCATCACGCATTGGTGTGATCGCAGACAAAAAATTTATCGCCATTGACACTCCCGAAGAAGTGGCGAAGGTGAAACACCCATTTATTGAAACCTACTTTGGTGGAGGTCGAGGCTTGCGCGCGATGGGTGCACTACCGACCCGACCAGCTCAGAATTTAAATCAAATAATGGTAGAAGCGATGTCGCCAAGCATCGCATCTACACAAGGAGAACAGCATGGAAAGTAAATCTCATGCACTAATCGCTGGTGTTTTCGCTATTTTTTTAATCGCGCTTGCCGTCATACTCGGCATGTGGCTAGGCAAAGACGAGATCAAAAAAACGCCATACACCATCGCGACCACATTGAAAGTTTCAGGCCTCAATGTACAGGCCGCAGTACGCTACAAAGGAATCAAAGTGGGCAAGGTCACGGATATCGATTTTGATCCGAAAAAACCTGGGCAACTATTGCTTAGTTTAGATGTCGTATCCGACACCCCTATCACACAATCGACCTATGCCACATTGGGCTATCAAGGTGTCACAGGTATCGCTTATATCGAGCTCGATGATGATGGAAGTAAGCCAGGGCCAATCGCTCGCGATCCAGAGCTCGGCACGCTCATCCCCTTACGCCCTGGACTACTGCAAGAAATTGAAAAGCGTGGCATGGTCATTTTGGGGCAAACAGAAGAAATCAGCCAACGACTCAATAGTCTTCTCGATAAAGAAAATCGTCAGTCTCTCACTAACACCATCAAACAAATCGGAAAAACCGCTGAAGCTTTCGAAACTCTGCCCGCAAAGCTCGAACCCGTACTCAACGGCTTACCGCAGACCATCGCCAAAGCCCAAGAGGGCTTTCA
This sequence comes from uncultured Oxalobacteraceae bacterium, assembly GCA_937996605.1. GTDB lineage: Bacteria > Pseudomonadota > Gammaproteobacteria > Burkholderiales > Burkholderiaceae_D > Undibacterium. The sequence continues at coordinate 8,257 of CALKVB010000082.1, forward strand.
ATCATTTAAACAATTCTCGGATAACGCCAAGAACACCAGTAGCAATCTGAATCAACTAGTACAGAGTATGCAGGGGGAAAACGGCAGCATAGCGAAACTCAGCCGCACCGTCGATCAACTCGGTACCACACTCAATAACGAAACTCTACCCAATATCCATAGCCTGACTCAAGAGGCACGTAGTAGCTTGCGTAGCGTTAATCGTGTCACGGAAAATCTGAGTGAAAGACCGCAAAGTATTTTGTTCGGAAATAAGGCAATTGCACCAGGACCAGGTGAACCAGGCTTTAATAGTGGTGGCAATAAATAAACAAACAAACTAAAGAATTGGCAAATCTAAGCAGTACGCACTAATCAGATCGATTGCATTCACATTTAAAGAAACTCTTATGAAAATCCACGCCATTTACGCCCCGAGATTATCTGGCACAATCAAAACATGGTCGGCTCTGATCGCCATCTTCACTCTGTTGACCGCATGTGCAACAAGCGCACCGACACAAAGTTTTGACTACGGTAGTGCACCCTTTACCATCGGTCTGCCCAAGCTTCAACTGACTGGTATGAAATGGGTCGTTGCAGAGATTCGTGTGCCGGCGAGTCTAGACGGCAACGCAATGCTGTACCGGCTCAACTATGAAAACCCACAAGAACTCAAACCATATGCGCAAAGTCGTTGGAGCGTCTCACCCGCACAACTGCTCAGCATTCGCTTGAAGCAAGCAATCAATCAAGCCGGGGGGGCTGCCTTATCTGCCGCTGATGGCATCAAAGATACCGCACAGTTACGTATTGAGCTCGAGGAGTTTGCGCAGCACTTTAGTGCGCCACAACACAGCCAAGCACGCTTACATTTGCGAGTTGGGCTGATCCACAAAAACACTTTAATCGCCCAACGTGCATTCACGGCAGATGTGGACGCTGGTACGCCTGACGCAAAAGGTGGTGCCGCTGCAATGGTTCGTGCCAGCGATCAAATCATTCAACAAATGCTGCAATGGGCACAACAAGAGCAACAATCAGCTAAAATGCAGTGATTCGTTTTGCGCTTACACCTCCATGCTCCCAATCGGCGAACTAAGCGCAACTTCCGTCCACATCTGGTCTTTGTATCTGCAATCTGCACATGACTCAAATCGAGCCTAGCGCTTCTCCATTTTCTCGAGCTTGTTTAGTCGCTTATACGCTGTTGATCTTATATGCTAGTTGCTACCCTTTTTCAGGTTGGCAGTTTGAAACCTTAGGTGCTTACCTCGATCAGATTCAGGAGTGGCCACACTACTTCATTCGCTTCGATATTCTTATCAACGTGATTGGCTACATGCCATTTGGCCTGCTCATCGTATTTTCGTGTTACCCCAAAATCTCTCGTGTAGCATCGATGTTAATCGCTCTATTGTGCGGCGCACTCATGAGCTTCTCGATGGAAAGCATACAGTTTCTGTTGCCGAATCGCGTAACTTCGCTGCTCGACATCGTCACCAATAGTCTGGGTGCCTTGATCGGGGGATTACTGGGGGCCTTGATCACTCCTGCCGTGTTAGACAATGACAAACTCAATGACTTACGCTCGCGTTGGCTGTGGCGAGAGTCGCCACGAGAAATTGTGATAATCGGCCTGTGGCCACTGGCACAAATCTATCCACAAGCGTTTCTATTTGGCCATGGACAAGTACTCAATTTATTATCGCAAGCGGCAGATAACTATTTAAACCTTGACATCGATTTTAGTGCGCTTCTGCGTCAAGGGGTTGAACTCTCTGCAGAACTTTATCTCATCTCGGAAGCAATCATTACGGCATGTGGCTGCTCTGGTGCAATCTTATTTGCACTCTCATTACTGAATCGGCATGCGCCAAAATTTAGCTTGTCTAGCTTAATTTTCTCCAGTGGATTGTGTATAAAAACGCTCGCTAGCGCCTTGATGTTTGGGCCAGAGAATGCATTTGCTTGGCTGACACCGGGCGCACAAGGCGGTATCGTTATTGGCATTCTCATGCTGTATGGATTCTCATTTGCACCCAACCACGCACAACGTCGCTTGGGAAGCTTATTGCTATTGATTAGTTTATGCTTAGTCAACCTCATTCCTAGCAATCCTTATTTCCTCCATACTTTACAAAACATGGTGCAGGGGAAAATGTTGAATTTCTACGGAGCGGCACAATTCCTTGCCATTGCATGGCCCTTCAGTGCAATTTGGTACTTAAGTAAATCACATCGTTCGCAATCCCGTTAGTTTAGTGGTTTACTGTGAGCGTAATCCGGCACACCCTAGCCACTAAGCATGGCTTAATGTAAGTTAACAATTTTGTTCATTCGCCAGCCATGACAATTCACGAGCACAATAACGACACCGGTCACTTCCAAAAACTGTCTCGCACTTTCAATGCTTTTGTCCACTCCGAAAAGAGCAGCGGCATTATTCTCATTTTATGCACACTGCTCTCTTTGGCGCTCACTAACCTTTACCTGGGTCAATCGTATATCGATTTCTGGCAACAAAAATTCGCGGGACTGAGCCTTGAATTATGGATCAACGATGCGCTCATGGCGGTATTTTTCCTCTTGATCGGTCTAGAATTGGAACGAGAACTGTACAGCGGTGAGCTATCAAGTTTCAAGAATGCTTTACTACCGATTATTGCTGCGATCGGTGGCACCCTCGCTCCCGCAGCCATTCATTTTGCGCTCAACCAAGGGACCCCCAGTCAAGCAGGTATCGGCATCCCGATGGCAACTGACATCGCCTTTGCGCTCGGTGCATTAGCACTTCTAGGTTCACGCGTGCCCGCTGCGCTAAAAGTTTTTGTCGTTGCCTTTGCCGTCATCGACGACCTCTGTGCAATCATTATCATTGCTTTGTTTTATACGGCTCAAGTGAAACAGACCTATCTTGGCGCGGCTGTGGCAATCTGGTTCATTCTCTTATTTTTCAATCGCGGCTTGCGCCTCATGCATCTAGCACCCTACCTAATCGGTGGAATGGCGATGTGGGCCTGTATGCTGCTGTCTGGTGTGCATGCCACAATCGCTGGGGTCATGTTAGCATTTGCAATTCCATTTTCCGCAAAAGACGACGACAGTAGTTCGCCTTCACACCGGCTAGAACACGCTCTCCATAAACCGGTCGCATTTTTGATCTTGCCCATCTTCGCGCTCGCTAACACCGCGATTGTCATTGGTGCAGATTGGATGAATCAACTCAGCAGTTCAAATAGCTTGGGAATTATTGCTGGCCTGATCGTCGGCAAGACCTTAGGTATCGTTTTATTCTGCATTATCGCCGTGAGTCTTAAATGGTGCCGCCTTCCCACAGAGCTTAAGTGGCCACATATTATTGGTGCAGGTATGCTCGGCGGTATCGGTTTTACGATGTCAATTTTTATCACCAATCTTGCGTTCACGGGTCAAACCAATTTGATCAATGCTTCAAAAATAGCGATTATGGTGGCATCACTAAGCGCAGGCTTACTCGGTCTTACTTGGTTGAATTTATTTTGTAAATCCAAACCTAGTACCCATGAACAAAATTAACTGAGGAAAATCGCATGATTCAACGGCGCCAATTTTTAGCCGCAGGATTATCAATCGGCGTACTGGGATCAATGTCCAAAGTTTACGCGGCACCACAAGCTGTTGGTCGTTTTATCGATATCGACGTTTTTCCAAGCCAATTCATCTCGCCCCGCAAAGTCAGAATCTGGCTACCGCCAGACTATAACGATCAAGAGCGATATGACAGCTTATATATGCACGATGGTCAGAATTTGTTTGAACCTGCTGCCTCATTTGCGCATGGTGCTTGGGATGTTGATAAGCATGTGCTTGCGTTAACAGAAGCGAACACTATACGGCCGACCATCGTGATTGCCATTTGGAATGGTCAAACTTATCGATCGCGCGAGTACGGCCCCCAAAAGCCTATAGAAACGCTCCCTTCAGAACTACAAGCACGCGTCCCTAGGCCAAGCGCAGATGGCGGCACTAGCCCACAAGCTGATGCTTATATCCAATTCATTGCTGAAGAATTGGTGCCGTATATAGACCAACATTTCCCCACGATCGCTCAACGCGATCATCGTTTTTTGATGGGCTCAAGCATGGGTGGATTGATCTCACTCTATGCTTTATCCACATATCCCACACTCTTCGGCGGAGCTGCTTGCCTGTCCACACATTGGATCATCGCCACCAATCTTATTCTCACCACCCCTCCTGATCGCCCTACGCTGAGCATCATCGCCCAAAGTTATCGTACTTGGCTCCAGCAACATCTACCGCCAGCGGGACACCACAAAATCTATTTCGACCATGGCGATCAAGGTTTGGACGCTTTGTACGGCGAACACCAACAGCAGGTAGACCAATTGATGCGTGAGAAACGCTATCAACAAGACAAAGACTGGGTCACACGTTACTTCGCCGGCGCGGACCATAATGAACAAGCTTGGCGGGCTCGTCTCGCTGAACCGTTGCGTTTCTTATTACATAAGTAGAGGAAAATATGGCTACCGATATGAGTTTTGTCGATTTTGTTGTAGACCAATGTCGCCAAGCAGGCACAATCCGTTACAAGAAAATGTTTGGCGAATACGCCTTGTATTGCGACGATAGAGTGGTCGCGTTCCTGTGTGACAATCAGTTTTTTCTAAAACCACATCCACAATTGAAAGTTTTACTTGAAACGGTAGATGAAGCACCACCTTACCCGGGTGCAAAAGATTATTTCCGATTAAGTGATGAGCTTGATCAGCCCCAGCAACTGATCAGTTTGATTAAGCTGGCGGCAACGCTATTTCCTGCAGTAAAACCCAAAACAAGTAAGAAAGCAGCTGCCAGAGCAAGCTCAAAATCAAGTTCGAGCGGCAAAGACTAGAACTATTTAGCCTCGTTAATCGCTTTTTCTTGAGCTTCCATCGCTTGCCTTTGGGATTCTGCCGCCTTCTTTATTTCTTCTTCGAGCTGCTTCGCATCATTCAGCGTTTTTCTAGACTGCTCGGCGATTTTAAACGTTGGCTCTTCAACGGCTGCTGCTTTCTGGGTTTCCACGGCCGTGCTTGCACTACCGCTGGGGTCTGATTTCACTGGCTCACTATGTTTTTTACAGGCGCTTAGACTTAGGCTTACGCCGAGCACCAATATCGTTGCTAGGGAATATAAACGTAACATTTTGACTCCAGAAACTAAAATTAATAAAACTAAGTCTTTGTAGTGCTGATCTACAGGCACCGGTCGCCATCGAGTATTGGGTAAGAACGAATATTTCGAAGCGAACACGACTGCCCTTTACTAATCGTTGTATCATAGCGCCTGCATTGGCTTGGCAGCAGTTTTTCTCATAAAATCCAGCCACTTTTACCCAAGAATGTTTGATCGAAGCACATCACCTAAGATTTTCTCTCATGTCGGATTCCCTTTACTTCAAAAAGCACGTGTTCTTCTGCATGAATGAGCGCGATGACGGACGTCCATGCTGCGCTCAACGTGGTGCACAGGCGGCGCAGGAGCATGCAAAACGTCGCATTAAGCAACTCGACCAGAATGGTGCTGGCAAAATCCGCATTAACAAAGCGGGCTGCCTTGATCGTTGCGACGATGGCCCCGTGCTAGTGGTATATCCACAAGGAACCTGGTACACCTATGTGGATCAAAGTGATATTGATGAGATCATCGACGTCGATTTGATTGGTGGCGGTGTCGTTGAACGCTTGAAAGTCTAATCGCCTACCAGTTATGAACGTACAAAGTAAAAGCTTCTTGATCCAAGGCGCAGCAGGCAATATCCAATGTGCACTGAATTTACCCGATGTCGAACTATTCCCGCAGCTGAAGGGTCTAGCTTTAGTGGCACATCCTCATCCGCTCTTCGGCGGCACCATGGAAAACAAGGTTGCGCAGACCTTAGCACGCACTTTTGTTAGTCTTGGTTACGTCACTGTGCGTATGAATTTTCGTGGTGTTGGACAATCTGAAGGCGTACATGACGCGGGAATCGGCGAGACTGACGATATGGAAACGCTACTTAAACATATGCGTCAAGAGTATCCCGATTTACCTTTGGTCTTAGGCGGTTTTTCCTTCGGGACTTTTGTGCAATCGCGCCTACATCAACGTTTAAGTGAGGCTGGCGTATCAGTACAACGTTTGGTGCTCGTCGGCGCAGCAGCGGGCAAATGGGCCATGCCAGATATACCTGCAGATACAATATTGATCCACGGTGAACTCGACGACACCATTCCCTTGCAAGCAGTTTTTGATTGGTTGCGGCCACAAGATATTCCGGTTGTCGTCATTCCTGGTGCCGACCATTTTTTCCACAAACGTCTCCCACATATTAAAAAAATTGTGAGCGATTTGTGGACTTGATTCCCTTTTCCTTTTTCCTAGAGTTTTACGCACAATGTTACGCACAATGAACAAATTTCTCTCTTCACTTTTGCTTGCCGTTTCTGCTAGCGCAGTACTCGTCGGTAGTTTCGAAGTTCAAGCGCAAAGTCTACCTAAGCCGATTATTGCCGCGAAATCTTGGGTTCTTTTAGATGCGACCAGCAATCAAGTCATTGATTCTGAAAACGCGAATCTGCAAATTGAGCCGGCGTCCTTGACTAAGATCATGACTGCGTATTTGGTATTTAACGCGCTCAAAGAAAAACGCCTCGATTTGGCACAACAAGTCACTGTATCCACCCGCGCTTGGAAGGTCGATGCAAGCAGTTCGAAGATGTTTATTGATCCAGCGGTACCGGTGTCGATCAATGATTTGTTATACGGTTTAATCGTGCAATCGGGGAATGATGCCTCCGTCGCCTTGGCGGAAGCAGTTGCAGGTAGTGAAGATGCATTCGTGGTGCAAATGAACCGTGAAGCTGCAAGACTGGGGATGAAGTCGACGCGCTATGCCAACTCCCATGGTTTGCCAAGTCCGGATAACTTCTCTACCGCCAGCGATCTGGCATTACTCGCCTCGCGTTTAATCCTCGATCACCCTGAGTTTTATAAAACCTATTACTCAACCAAGAGCTTCACCTATAACAAAATCACCCAAGCCAACCGTAATCGCTTGTTATGGTTAGATCCGACCGTCGATGGTATGAAAACAGGGCATACCGAATCCGCAAAATATTGCCTCATCTCTTCTGCAATTCGCCCTAACGGCACAGGTCAACGTCGTTTGATTTCTGTCGTCACTGGCACAGATAGCGATCAAATTCGCGCCCAAGAAAGTTTGAAACTCTTGAACTGGGGCTTTTTAAACTTTGATACGGTCAAGCTGTACGCTAAAGATCAAGCGGTCGATACGCCTGATGTATGGAAAGGTAGCCAAGGTAAAGTCAAAATCGGCTTTACCCAAGATTTGTATGTGACTTTGCCAAAGGGCAGTGCTGCACGTTTAAAACCCGCTTTGGAACGTAAAGATCCTTTAGTCGCACCTATCGATAAAAATAGCAAAATTGGAACGATGAAGATGATGCTAGACGGCAAACCCGTTGCCGAGTTCCCAGTGGTCGCCCTCGAACAAGTCAGCCAAGCTAGCATCTTTGGCCGAGCATGGGATTCGATTCGCTTATTGTTTAAATAAACATATAGTCGACAATTTTCGAATCCATCAAAATGCCTAACAGAGTTTTCTGTTAGGCATTTTTTTCGTCTAAAGTAATGAATCGCTGTCATCATGAAGCACATATTTTTATGGTCAAAGCAGCATGTTTACTTGCGTATCTACGTGCTCTGCCTCACACTATTGCGATTCCACGTTTGATCCCCATTTGAGCTTGAAGCTACGTATTTGCTTTCGACATTCTTAACTCGTAGCTAGCGTCTGCTCAATCAAGCGACCTCAAGAACCTGATTTATAGCTGAGCACGCTGCGGTCAAACATTCTCTTTTTACAAAGTTTTTAGATATGCAACACATTCCACCAGAGCAAAGCCTGATCGAATACCCATGCGATTTCCCAATTAAAGTCATGGGCGTCATGCAGGACTCGTTCGCCCAAACCATTGTTGAGGTCGTCATGATTCACGATCCCACCTTCCATGCGGGCAAACTAGAAATGCGCCCATCGAGCAAGGGCAATTACCTCGCACTGACGATTACGATTCGCGCTATCCACCGCGAACAATTGGATAATCTCTACCGAGCACTGTCTTCACACCCTATGGTCAAAATGGTGTTGTAAGGCGATGCTAGTCTTCGTGCTCTATCCCAAAAGGCGAAGAGGCGAACGCAGTAAAACACTTGTGACAAAAATAGCCTGCTCTCAGGCATGTATTTATCGCAAAATCACGCACCTTTGCTTGGATTTACATTTGTGAATAGCCCATCATCAGAAATTCTCGAAAAATTACAAAGCATCGTCGTCGATGCGCTGGAAGCAGTGATCGAATGGCACCAAAAAGGCATGGTGCCTCTGG
>CALKVB010000083.1 GCA_937996605.1 uncultured Oxalobacteraceae bacterium
AGAGCGACATCATCTAAGACTGTGGCAATATCATCGAGTAGGGTTAATAGACTAGCACCTGGCATATATGTAATTTTCAAAAAATAAACAGGCTCACCAAATCAAATGATTAGGTGAGAATTTAGTAAAACAATGCAAAATTTTACTGTAGTTGAGTGCCCTAGTAGATCTTTTTTCGACGGTCAAATTTTTTTATCTTCACCATTGCAAAAAAATAGAGGAATGCAATGAACTTCGCTGCCTAGCATGTGGTCTATCGGAACACATTTCAGCACAACGATAAACATGTCTAACAAGCAGCTCCAAAAACAGCTTTAATAAACAGCTCTAAGCGAATTCAAGAAACTGGGGGAAATATGCAAAAACGGATCATCGCCATCAGCATCGCGCTGATGTTCAGCACTAGCACTCAATTCTGTGCAAATGCAATCACTATGGAAGCTAACTCAAACGACAGCGTTTCCGTGCAAAAGCTTAAAACGAACGAGCTGAGTCTCGAACAACTTTTTCGCGCCAAAAGCTATATGGGGAAAGCAGCAAGGCAATTGCGCTTCAGCGAAGACGGTCGATATCTGGCCTATCTATGGAACCCTTTCAATGAAGAAGGTATCGACCTCTACATTTACGATACACAAGATGGTAAAAGCTTACGCATTACCGCCCCTTCCGTCATGAAAAATTTTGATGCACCAGAAGATTGGGATCGCTTCGACAAAAAACTTCAGCAAAAAGAGAAGGAATTAGCGGAGCGTCAGGCAAAAGCTGAAGCGCAGGCCGCTTATTTACGCGGTGAAAAGGTCAATCTAAACCAGTGGGAAGAAGCGGCGATTGACGCATTAAAAAAAGAACTGGCAGATAAAAAGCTGAAAGATGCTGCACTCAAAGCTGAAAAAGATGCTGAGAATGCCAAGGAAAAAGCTGCGGTAGACGCATCAAAACAAGATAAAACAAAAATAGCAGACGCCAACAAGTCTGAATCAGAAGCAAGCAAGACCTCAGAATCCAAGAAAGATACGCTTGCGAGCAAAGACAAAAAAGAGACTGAGAAAGAACTTTGGGAGTTACGCGACGAGCTCAAAAAGAAACTCAACAAAGAGAAATTAAAACCTAATGATCTTTATCCTGGCGTCGACAATCTGGTCTGGGCAAAAAAATCAAATGAATTAATATTTCAGTATCGGGGTGATCTTTTCCGATTAAAAATGGATGGCAGCCCGATCGAACGCCTGACCAAGACCGACAAATCAGAGCGCATCATTTCTTACAGCGCAAACGACAGCGGCTATCTATACATGGATGATAGGCGCATTTACCAATCCGATTTCAATAAGGGACAGTTACGGCAACTTAATCCTGAACTGATTCATGCTGACGAAGTTGAGAAAAAATATGCCATCAGCAGCACCACACTGAGCGAAGATAAACAATGGATGGCGATTGCCGCTACAGCAGGCCCATCGGACCCATCGAAAGCACCAAGCGGTCGTCAAGTCGAAATCATGAACTATTCTGAGCGCTTCGCTACCGCAAAAAAAGTCGGTCGCGAAGTGTCAGATGATAAACGCAATGTACCAGCGACCGCACTGTATATCCGTAAGGTGTCGGATGAATCCATGCGTCAACCAAGCCCCGTTTTTACCAATGATGGCGGCGACGTGTGGTTTGAAATGAGCCGTGTCAGCTTTAGTAAGGACGGAACACAATACACATTCTCGACCTGGGAACGTGAAAAAGAATTACTGCGCATTTATGTCGGGCAAACAGCGAGTAATAGCAAACCGAAGATGGTATTTGAACGCCGCGGTAATGTCGGGCACGAAGTCGTTGATGTCGTTGGCCCTCAATTTACTCCCGACGGTAAGCAACTGATTGCGGTGCTTGATGAACAAGGCTATCGCCAACCATATCGCATCGATACCAGCAATGGTGAAGCAAGTAGTATTCTCAAAGGTGATTTTGAAGCGCATCAAATTTTGGGCTTCACACCT
>CALKVB010000084.1 GCA_937996605.1 uncultured Oxalobacteraceae bacterium
TTTGTTTGCGGTCATGGATCTGCAGGGGAAGTTATTGAGGTGGAACCCGTACTTTTGCTCTCGGTTCATGTTCTCGGAGCTAGCTCGCTTTTGGTGAAACTCCATGACTTCTTGGTACGAGTACTTGGCGAGGTCAAAGTTTGTGACGACGGCGTAGTAATCCCAGCCACCGGACTCTTCAACAGTATCGATATTGAAGAGCTCACCTTGGCTTTTGACTTTGTGACGATCTTTGATTTTGCAAAAAGATTTCCAAGTTCTCTTTATCAGGATCGGAAATTTTAGTTTGTCCTCACCCCAGCGCGGAACCCACCAGATGCGACCCACTTCGATTTTTGGTAGCGGGTAACCAGCATTATGATGTTGTTTTATGGTTTTTTCATCGTGCTTCCAGGGATGCCATTCTACACTTTCGGCGTCCAGAAGTTTGTGCCAAAAAGTTGTGGCTTTGTTTGCGGTGATGGTGAAGTGGAGGCCTTTTTCAAGACAGGCATGCATCACGTATTGGTTGCCCTGTAAGTCAGTCGTCTCGAAGACAATAGTCTCCAGTGACAGATGGCGCAGCCAACTGTTTGTCCGAATTCGTTCATTGAAGTTCGCAAATGGAGTTAGTTTGCGTAAACTCCGGTTTTGTCGACCGTTACCTTTTTGACGGAGTCGATCACCATCGCGTGATTCACATGATGGATTTTCACGCCTAGAGATTTCAACTCGGCAATGAGCTTTTTGATTTTGTCCTCGTGGGGATCACCACGCTTGTATCCGATATCTTTGAATGGACTTCCGCCAAGAACTTTGTAAATGGCGCGCGCAATCCGATTTGCGATGGCCACTTTGGCTTTGTTTGCAGAACCTAGGCGATATTGAAGTTTGGTAAACTTCGAGCGGTAATAAGATTTGTGTTTCTGCTTTGCTCCGTTTGCGGCTTGAACTAAGAGTTTTCGCAGGTGTGGGTGTCCCGTCTCACACAACGGGACCGGGATGACGCGGAGAAATCTCACATAAGTGGACCGGTTGTTTGGGGGTAAAATCTCACACAATTGGACCGGCATTTTGTTTAAACAATAAGCACATAATATCCACCTGAAAGCCATGCAAGAATGACCTCAAAAAAGGGGGTCGCATGAAGCGAAAACAGACTTCGATTTTGGGGAGAATCACGGTGGATAGAAAGATTGTCGAGCAGTTTCGAGCGGGCCGATCGGCTTCGCAAATTTCAAAACATTTCGCAAAGGGAAAAGGTTACGTGATTCGAGTGCGTGACCTCGCAGTCGAATACGGCTTCTTAGAAGCCATCAGCGAGGAACCGAAACTTTATCGAGCAACGGCGAGAGTCCTGCCAAATTTTCCAGAGGCACTTTTTCCGATCACAGATTTACGTAAGTCAAAACCAGCTGACACGGATGCACTTCTAGATCCGCAGAAGGCTTGGATTGTCGAGCGATTGAATTTAGGGTGGTCACCACAAACTGTTTTCGAAGAGGTAGCGGTATCGGTTCCACGTGCTAGCTTTTATCGATACCTTGAGCGTCAGCATTTGCAATCGGACCGGCTACTTCGCGGATCCTCGCCAGAAGTCATTCACACGCCTGGGGAATGTCTTCAAGTGGATTGGGCAAAGGTCTTCGATGTTGCGGAAGATGGCCGTAAGCGAACGATATGGGCCTTTATTGGCATTTTGGGTCACAGTCGCTACACGATGGTGCGGGTGATGGACAAATGTGATTTTGGGGCGACAGTACGCGCTCTTCAATCGATGATCTCAGAGCTGGGCGGGGTACCCAGAAAAGTCACGTCCGACAATCCAAAGGTTTTTGTGAATCTGGCGTCAGTTCACGAGCCCATTTTAAATGCCGGGTACGAGCGGTTTGCAGGCCACACGGGGTTTACAATCGAGGCATTGCCGCCGGCGGATCCACAGAAAAAAGGCAAAGTCGAGCGCACAGTCCAGCTGGTACGCAGGCTATTTGAGTCATTTGATATCAAGGCCTTTACTCTCGAGAAAGCCCAAGGCCACATCGATCTGAAAATGAAAATCGCTAACTCTCGCAAGCATGGCTCGCACGGCGAAAAGCCGATTGAGATTTTCGAAAGCCAAGAGAGACAAACTCTACGCGCGCTTCCGCAAGTTCCCTACGAGATCGAAACAATCCTGATCGGTTCGGTCAGGCAGGATGGATACGTGAGGTATCTAAATAAATACTACCGAGTCGATACAAGACTGAAGGGTCAGAGCATAACGATGATTGGCAATGGCGAGAAGCTGTCGATTTACTGCGCCGGCCGCCTGTTGGAGGTTTACGACATGATCAAGGACAAGTTCCAGCGGCAGTCGTGCAAGGATCATTACAAATCATCAAGTGAAACGAATTTACAAAACCACGCGCATTACATCAAGCAAGCGGAAGCGATCGGAGCAAACGTCGCACGGATGATCCAAATTATTTTGGCCAGAGGCGAAGGCTTCGTCGACACAAGAGTCGTCTGGGGAATTTTGACATTGAACAAAAAGTATCCAGATACGTTGATCGACAAAGCGTGTGAGTCGGCTATCGAGCTGGGTTCGATCAGTCTTCGCACCCTGTACGCACTACTAAGGCTGGCACCGAAATCAAAAATCGAAAACGAAAACTTTAATACAACTGGCGGCAAGTTCACGCGCCCGATGAGTGAGTATACGGCGCACTTGCGAGTGGTGAAATAGTCCGCCAACAATGAAGGGAAAAGAACATGAATGTTGAAACGATACGGGAGCAGCTTCGGCAGCTAAGGCTGCCCGCTGCGGCCGAAAACTTTGAGTCGATACTAGCGATGAGGAAAGTGAAATCAGATTTTACTTGGCTGAGCACGCTGCTTGAGAATGAACTCGATGCTAGGAAAGAAAATGCAATCGAGCGGAGGATTAAAAACGCTACGTTCCCGGAGCGCAGAACACTCGATCAATATGACTGGAGTTTTAACAAAAAGATTGATCGCGAAAAAATCGAAGAGTTATCGACTTGTCGGTTCGTCGAGAGAAATGAAATCGCTTTGTTCTTAGGAAATACCGGCACGGGCAAAACTCACTGCGCAATATCGATCGGCATGAGAGCGGCAGAACTTGGACACAGTATTTTTTGTTCAAGCGTTAAACGCCTTAGCACAAGACTTCGACTGGCGCGCGAGCGAAATAATTTAGATAAATTATTCAAACAGATTTTAACTTCAAAACTTTGGATCCTTGACGACTGGGGAGTTGTAACAATGCCCCGAGACGTGAGTGAAGAAGTTTTCGATCTTTTTGATCGACGAAAATCCAACTCAGCGATGATTTTAACAAGCAACCGCGACGTGGAAGAATGGCCGCAAGTTTTTAGCGATCCAATCCTCGCAAATGCAGCGATTGATCGCATGTTCGAGCATGCCCATATCGTGCTGTTCGAGGGTCCAAGTTACCGCATGAGAGGACGAATAATTTTGCCCGATGTTGACACCGGAAAAAATGAAGAATAGACCCTGCTAAATCAGGCGGTCCGATTGTGTGAGACTAGCCGGTCCAAGTATGTGAGACGGGACAGGTGTGGGTTGCCTCTGCGGCATTTAGATCTTTTTTTTTACCCGCAGATTCATTATTGCCTGGAGCAACTCCCGCCCAGGCGGCAAATCGTCTCTCATCCGCAAATTTATCCATCTTCGTTGTCGCCTCGGCCAATATGCCCATGGCTAAAACTTTGTCGATCCCCGGAATTTTGTCGAGCTCCGCAATTAGCTCTGCGTACGGCTGCATTTTTTCCGCCATTTCAGATTCCATCGCTCTGATCTCTTTTGTCAAAAAATCGTACTGACTCATCAGCGACTTGATCACGTAGCAGTGCTCAGTCGTTAGGTAATTTTTCAATGCCTTTTCTACATCCTCCTTTCTTTTTATATTCGTGGTGGCGTACGAAGCTAAGGTCTTTGCCGTTGTCACTCCCTCGGCAATTGATCTTAAGATTTTTACTCCCGCGACACCAAATGTGTCAGATACAATTGAACTCCATTTTATGTTGCCATCCTCTAAAACCTTTTGAACACGGTTTTTGACGCGAGCTAAATCGCCCACCATGTTCGTGCGATGACGGCTCATTTGTCTGAGTCGTTGAAAAATTGGCTCCGGAATAAAAGAGGGTTTGATAAAACCCATGCGGTGAAGGTGCGCGATCCACTGGGCATCCTTGTAATCTGTTTTTCTGCCGGGAACATTCTTCATGTGATGGGCATTGCCCACCGTCACTTCAATCCCCATTGGAGTCCAAACATTGTATAACGGGCGCCAGTAAATTCCCGTGCTCTCCATAGCCACTTCTCGAACTTCGCGGTCTAGCAGAATGCGACCCATACCAATGAGATCATCCGTTAGTGTTGAGCACTGAAAATGCTCCTCCACTGGATCCTGATCCGCAGGTCCAGTTAACACCGTCACCACGATCATCTCTTTGTGCACGTCTACGCCCGCCACCCGTGTTCGAAAAGCTTTCACCTTTTCCTCCTTCTATTCTAGAAGATCTTGGAAGGAAGAG
>CALKVB010000085.1 GCA_937996605.1 uncultured Oxalobacteraceae bacterium
CATTGTAGATATCGCTTTCTGCTAGCTGCTTGCTATAGCCCTCTTTCTTAAGATTAAGTTTGGCCATCTGCTCTTCTAAACGTTTGATGCGAGTTTCTATTGGCTTACGGATTGCCGCTAAACGTTGTCGTTCTTCAGCGTCACGACGTTTTCTTTCTTTGTCATCAAGCAGCGGCGTACTCGGTACAGGCTTCGCTTGCGGTAGCTCAGCTGCTTTCGCTTTGGTTTTCTCTGGTAAGTTTGCAGCGGTGTTTTGCGCGGCCTGAGCCACTTGCTCCAATTTGGTTTTGTATAGCCAGTCTTTGTAGTCGTCGAGATCACCATCAAAAGGAAGCAGGTGCCCATCAGCGACGATGATGAATTGATCTGTGGTGGCACGCAATAGGTGTCTATCATGGGATACGACTACCAAAGTACCTTCGAACTGTGCCAAAGCCTCTGTCAGCGCTTCGCGTGTTTCTAAATCTAAATGATTGGTCGGTTCATCAAGTAGCAATAGGTTAGGGCGCTGCCATACAATCATCGCTAGGGCAAGTCGCGCTTTCTCACCTCCGGAAAAAGGAGCAATTGGGCTTGTTACCATGCTGCCAGGGAAGTTGAAGCCGCCAAGGAAATTACGTAACTCTTGTTCGCGAACGTCAGGTGCAATATGGGCCAAATGCCATAGTGGTGATTCATCGTGGCGTAACATTTCTACCTGATGCTGCGCGAAGTAGCCTATGGACAAGCCTTTCCCTGTAGTGATTGTCCCCTTTAAAGGAGGAAGATCGCCTACGATGGTTTTGATCAGGGTCGATTTACCAGCACCGTTAATCCCTAACAAACCAATCCGCTGCCCGATTTGTAGCGAGAACTTCACATTGCCGACGATCTTCTTTTCGGTGAAGCTATGGTCTGTTTCCGACTCCAAGCGATAGCCGCAATCGACTTCATCCATCACTAACATAGGATTAGGAGCGCTGAGCGGTTCACGGAATTCAAATGAGAATTCTGCGGCTGCACGTAAAGGTGCAAGTTCTTCCATTTTTTCCAGGGCTTTGATGCGGCTTTGCGCTTGTTTCGCTTTAGATGCTTTCGCCGCAAATCGATCGATGAAAGACTGTAGATGAGCGCGTTTGCGGTTTTGCTTTTCAATGGAGCTTTGGGCCAAAATTAATTGCGCTGCACGTTGGCGCTCAAATGCTGAGTAATTGCCTGAGTAACGTTTCAACTTACGCTCGTCGATGTGCACAACGACATTTACTACACCATCAAGGAAATCACGATCATGTGAAATAATGATCAATGTGCCTTGATAACGTTTGAGCCAATCTTCTAACCAGATAATGGCATCGAGATCCAAATGGTTGGTTGGTTCATCCAAAAGTAGCAGGTCAGACTTGCACATCAAAGCTTGAGCCAAATTTAATCGCATGCGCCAACCGCCAGAAAAACTGGCAACAGGTTGATCCATCTGTTCAAGCGTAAAACCCAAGCCGATAAGCAATTGTTCACCACGGGAACGAACAGTGTAAGCATCTGCGTCTGCTAAGGCGCCATATACTTCGCCAATCGCAATGCCGTTATCGTGTGATTCTGGTTGCGCTTCGAGCTCAGCTAATTGAGCTTCTAATTTGCGCAATGTGACATCGCCGTCGATTGCATAATCAATGGCACTTCTTTGTAGTGGAGGTGTTTCTTGAGCGACGTGCGCCAATTGCCATTTGGCTGGAAATTCTATGCTTCCTTGGTCAGGATGTAGCTCACCTCTCAACATCGCAAATAGGCTCGATTTTCCAGCGCCGTTGGAACCAATAAGACCAATCTTATCGCCAGGGTTGAGTGTGACATCGACGCTGTCGAAAAGTGGTTTAGTGCCGCGTGCTAGGATTACTTGTTGAAGACGAATCATTATGAATTACAGGTGAAGTACTACAAAATAAAAATGCTCAAAACGTAAAAATTTACGCTTTGAGCTTGATTTGTTGGATTAATTTAGATGCCCTATTGAGCGAGCTATTCGACTCTCTTCTAGGTGTACACCTGACTTAAATCAAATTGCAAAAATTAGGCCTCGCCATCTTGTAACTGCTCAGCGGTCAACATAAACACCATGTCATCGCCAGCGCTGGTGGACAACCAGGTTAAACCATACTCGGCAAATGCTTCATCGGCGAATACGCGTTCATTGCCGATTTCGACCATCAAAATGCCATTCGGCTTTAATCGTTTGGCGGCGCCAGCAACTATCTTACGAACGAGATCCATGCCATCGTCGCCACCCGCCAAGGCAATTTGCGGTTCGTGCAAATACTCTTGCGGTAGCTTACTCATGGAGTGTGAGTTGACATACGGTGGGTTCGTAATAATCATGTCGTACAACTTGTCTGGCACGTTCGTGTACAGGTCTGATTCAATCAAGGTAATGCGATCTTCTAATTCGTAGATGGCAACGTTCTTGCGCGCGACGTCGAGCGCATCTTTTGAAATATCAACGGCATCGACTTGTGCATTGTAAAAAGCGTCAGCCAGCATGATAGGGAGGCAGCCTGAACCAGTGCAGAGTTCGAGAATATCTGTCACTTCTTCAGGGTCTTGTACCCACGGGGAAAAACGTTCTGGTATTAACTCTGCGATGAAGGAACGAGGAACAATTACTCGTTCATCGACATAGAAATTGTATGTACCCAGCCATGCTTCTTTAGTGATGTAAGACGCTGGTACGCGATCTGTCGCCCGACGTTCGATCACAGCGATTGCTGATTCGATTTCATTTGGCAGCAAGCGTGCATCCAAAAAAGGTTCAATTTTATCGAGTGGCAACTTCAAGGTATGCAAGAGTAAATAGGCTGCCTCGTCGAGTGCATTGGCGCTGCCATGGCCGAAGAAAAGTTGTTCGGTATTGAAGCGTGTGACTGCATAGCGCAAAAGATCGCGCAAGGTTTGAAAAGGGAAATCAGTTTGACTCATGTTATTGACCTTGCGGCAGTAAGAGGTTTTCGAGTGTGCGACGATATATATTTTTGAGTGGATCAATATACTTCAACTCGATGTGTTCGTCGATTTTGTGAATGCTGCCGTTCGGTGGACCAAACTCGACCACCTGCGGGCAGATCTTTGCGATGAAACGACCGTCAGAAGTACCGCCGGTGGTCGATAATTCAGTCGTGACACCCGTTTCATCAAGAATCGCTTTCGATATCGCGTCGCTTAAATTACCTTTTGGTGTGAGGAAAGGATGGCCACCGACTGTCCACTTCAATTCGTAAGTGAGCTGATGTTTATCTAGAATGGCATGCACACGTTGTTGCAGGCCCTCGGCGGTGCTTGCT
>CALKVB010000086.1 GCA_937996605.1 uncultured Oxalobacteraceae bacterium
TGCGAGCAAGAATTGTTCACAGCTACTCCCGCATCGCTTACCCACCAACACCGCCACCCGTTGCGGGCGCTGTGGTTCTAGATCTGCTTGAAGTGTATACCTTAGGCCGTCAGGAAATTTAGGGTTCTGTGCAATGTAGCTTCCTGGTTCTGCGGCCTGCATGCGCGCTGCGGCAGCATTGAGCGATTCTTTACATGCCAAATCAGTTTCGCCACAAGCTTTGAGTTGAGCGTCGATATTGGTTGGTGTCACCAGTAGCTCGCCACCTATATCAAGTCTCTCGTTCTCCATTAACCAGGGTAAGATTGGCATATAAGTAGTGTCGCTGCCGCCGCCGTTCATTCTTACATCGATGATCCAATTGGGATGCGAGATCAGTGCTTGTCGATTACTTTTTAGTATATCGAGCACTGCTTCGCGATACTCCGGGGAAAAACTTGGAAGTGTCAATACTATCGTTTTCTCAGACAGTTCCGCAAAAGTAGGTATACGTAAAACGTTTGATCCTGTGCCGGCAGCAAGAATTTCTTTGACATAGATGTGTTCGTTACGCCATCCCTTGAGATAGGTCGAAATGGCCTTGTTGCAGGCCTTGTTGTCTGTACTTGCAGCACTAGCGATCCTGGCAGTGTCGAGCAGGTGGTCAAAGTATTCTTTGCCTTTCTTTTCGTACAAAGCCTTACCACCGGCATCGTTTTCGAGAATGAAGGCTGGCAGACTGTTCAAATCTTTTAGGCATTGTTCATTATTTTCTGCAGCACTTACTGGGTTACTCATTACTAAGGTCAACAGAGCGCTATACGAAGCGATTCGAAACATATTTGATGTGCCTCTAGGGTTTTGTTAGATTGATGGTGGATCTCGACCTCGATTGTCTGCCCACCGCTTACTATTGAGAAATTACTATCAAGAAATTACTATCAAGATATATACTGACTCGCTCAAGAAAATGGAGCGCAGACCTAGTAAATGGGGTGTCGAAGTGGAGCTATGACATCTGCAGGAACGAGCGCACTATTTATTTGTAGCTTTTGATTTCAACTAAGTTAAATCGCAGCTACTGTAAGGAGATTTGTACAAGTGGTATAGACACCTTGGTGTTATCTGCAATGATTCTTTTTACTTTTGGCGATTAAATTGAAATGGATGAAGCTAGAATTGTTGGGGGAAGTCGTTTATACAAAGCTACTTTTGCTGTCGATTGGGCGAACTATGAGAACTAGTATGAAATATTTGAGCGTTGGATTCAGTCGCAGTAGCAGACTAAGGACAATATACTGGTCACCTTTTTGTCAGTGAAGATAGGTCTACAATGGGAGCGTAAATCATCTCGACATGGATTCTGCAAAAATCATATTTCCAACGAAGTGTAGGTGTTAGCTCTATTCCCAGTCTTTGAAGGAAAGACCGTGTTGCTTGTAGAATTCTGAGATACGCCCAGATTTACGCATGAACTTCCCAGCTTTCACTAAACAGATTTAAGTCTCATAATTTAGTTCAAAGAAGAGGTGCTTATGTCTGGAAATGATTTACTGAAGAATTTAAAAGAGAAGCGATTAAGCAGGTAACGGAACGAGGTTATTCTGTTGCGGAAGTCGCGGAGCAATTGGGAACGACCACGCACAGCCTGTACGCTTGGCTAAGCAAATATAAACAACCACAACCCCGGCCGGCTGCGCAAGTTGATGAGCAGCAGAAATAGCTCGACTCAAAGCAGAACTCAGACGCGTGACGGAAGAGCGAGATATTCTAAAAAAGGCCGCCGAGTACTTTGCGAGAGAACACGGGTAAAGTACGCGTTTATCTCTTCACACAAGACACAACACTCGGTGCGTACCATGTGCGATGTGTTCAAGGTTCGCCGCAGCGGATATTACGCTTGGCTGAAACAGCCAATCTCCGCTCGCGAGCAGGAAGATAGTCGATTGCTTGCGCTAATTAAAGAACATTATTTAGCAAGTGGTGGAACATACGGTAGCCCGCGGATCTATCGTGACTTACGTGATGCTGGTGAGACCTGCAGCGTACACCGTGTTGCAAAGATTATGCGCCGTCATCGAATAAGAGCGCAAATTGGCTATAAGCGTCGTTACATCAAAGGTGGGAGCTCCGGCAAAGTTGCGGCCAATTTATTGAACCGAGAATTCAATCCTGATGCACCAAATAAATCCTGGGTGAGTGACATTACCTATGTTCGCACTTACGAAGGGTTTCTCTATGTCGCTACTGTTTTGGACTTATTTTCAAGACGTATCATAGGCTGGTCAATGGGGAAAAATATTGATCGACACTTGGTGATTGACGCTTTGCTCATGGCCAAGTTAGGGTGTCAACCTCACCTTCCTGTACTTTTACATAGCGACCAAGGTAGTCAGTATGGGAGCAATGATTGTGTCGCATTTATGACTGCAAATGGCTTAATCCCTTCGATGAGTCGCCGTGGTAATTGCCATGATAACGCTGTAGCCGAAAGCTTGTTTGCCACATTCAAGAAACGTGTTACCCGCCGGAAGATATACACCACTAGGGAGGAAGCCAAAACAGAAATATTTAATTTTATCGAGAGTTTTACAATCCAATCAAATGTCACTCACATAATGGCGGACTATCGCCCGTCAAATATGAAGACGCTTATTTCCAGAGGCTTCAAAGTGTCTAGCAAAGTCAGGGAAGTTCAGTCCAATTATCACCCTATTTGTCGTCAAGAATAAAACCATATTTTTTCAAATATGGTATTAACTCTTTTCGATTCAAATCTCAATCAAGAGAACTTCTAGCACCAACTTTTGTTCCGTTGAGAGCGAGCAGTGTAAATGACACCTAAGTGTCTAGCGAGTTGTGTACCTCGACGATATAGTTCCTTCCACATCAGAAATGAGCCATTGCCCGCAGGAAGAAAAAGCAGTTTTTTCGAATCCTGACCGTATGCCGCGATGTAAATTTCTATCCTTACTTACTTATCGCTACAACATGCTATTCGAATTGTTCTACCGCATGACTGTACTGTCAGTCGTTCAAGTCCTCACTCTTCTATACAGTATTAACTCTCCCAATTCTGTAACTAGGATAGGTAGGAAGACCGAATTCGCGTCATTCTTAGACACAGGTTTTCTCTAAATCGAAGTTTCCAATAAAAATCCAAGTGTCGAAAAAATTGAATCAGGACGAAATTCGGCTGAATGTCGCGGCAGGCGATCGTGTTGAACTTAGTTCAGGAGTCGGTGAACTAACCACCTATTCATAAAAAAGATCGTCCAACCACACGATAAATGAACGTGTCTACCTCTGCATCTATGACGAAGATGCGTCGATAATGAAAGAAGTAAAATGAGTAAGAAATTAGAAGTGCAATATTGGTCTGACGTCCTTTGTGTATGGGCTTATGTATCCCAAGTTCGCGTCGATGAACTTAAAAATAACTTCTCGAGCGATGTTGAACTAACGAATACTTATTTCCCTGTATTTGGAGCGGCTTTAGGCAAGCTCGATGCTATGTGGGCAGACAAGGGTGGACGGACTGCATACAGTGAACACGTGCGTAGTGTCGTAGGGCGTTTTGGGCACTTAACTGTGACACCTGATATTTGGCAGGTCAATGCACCAACCTCTTCGTTACCAGCACACCTCTATATCTGTGCGGCGCAATACCTAGAACAGCGAGGTCAGCTTGCACCGGGTTCGTGTGCCCTACTAGCATGGCAGTTGCGCTCTGCGTTTTTTGCAGAGGGAATCGACGTATCCTGTCGTCGGCATATTTTGGACATCGCTGAACAGCACGGCATTGCACCATCATTGCTCGAGTCTGCGGTCGACTGCGGGGCGGCTTATGCTTTACTCTCAAAACAGGCCGCCAACGCTACTGACGCGGGTATTAAGGTAAGCCCAACATTCAGTTTTAATGAGGGGCGTCAGCGGCTCAGTGGAAACGTAGGTTACCGTATCATCGAAGCAAACATCCGCGAACTCGTTGAGCAGCCTGAATTGAGACAATCCTGGTGCTAATCAGTAATCCAGGTTTTTGAGTTGTGATCTGCGATTCCGCAGCTGCGATCTTTTTTTGTAGATGTAGGGCGTCGAAGTAAAATCGACGCCTCCTCTCCAATTTGCATGAGCGTGCTCAGGATCTGGAACTATTAAAGATGAAGATTCGCGTAGCAGAGGATGGCATCCCCTAAAAAGTGCGTCATCTTTGGATGGTAGGCATTATGGTAGGTATTCATGTCCTGATTTTCATCATAAAACAACGCCAAACCAATATACGCTTTCTTATTGGGTCGATAAAAGCGGGATGCGATTGAGAAGTGCTGTGCGATGAGGTCTTGCGCTTCTTGTGATGTCGGTGTGCATGTGTCAATGTGTGAGGCAATCTTATTGTATAAAGTCTCCCAATCAAGATGAACTTGAGCCTTGTCTACATGCGACCAATTATTGGTTTCAGCCAACGATTTAGCCTGTTCGCTGGCGAGTGTTTGTCTACATTCTTCGAGATATTCTGAGCTTAATTCTTTAATGGTCATGATTAATCGTATTGAATAAAAAAAGTGGGTGAACAGAGATGCGAGTTAAATTTTTCCAGAATTGAAATGCTTGTTCTTCGGAGGCGGTATATTGAATTTCGAACACGCAGGGTTAATTTTTTTCACGCAGTATTTTGAGTTTCCTCATACGTAATTAAGATCTGTGGCTCAAAAATAAATTCCCACTCGTCTCCAAAAACGTGACCTTACCACGAACGCGAACTAACTCGTGATTATTTTACCTTTTCCATCATCTGCGCAGAGGCGATAGGCGGTTTCTTGTCGTCGACCTAGGTTGTAGCTAGTTAGGGCAGTATTTTGATAAATACTGTCGTAGTTCCAAGTTACGAAGGATTCCCTTTCACATTCACATCGGGATACATCACTTCGGTAAGGCCGAATAGGCGATACTAATAGCTTTGATATTGATAGCGTTGATATTGTCGAGAGATTTCGAAACTGAGTATTATCTTATCCGCCGGAGTTATAAGAATGTAGGAGTGAAGCACTTCATACCTCGCTTCTCAGGTTCTGCGAATAGCAGTCTTTCCGAACTCGTACAACGATAAGAGACCGGTGATATCTATCGTCGCAGTAGATGAAAACGGAGTTAAGCCAGTCGGCTCGAAGATCGTCGTGTCAGCGGGTAGTTGATTAAGAATATGAGGGTTGCCCATTTCTGGTATTTCGCTTTGAGTCATATATTACTTAAAGCGACGAAAGCACTTGATGGGCGGATGCGTATGAGCCTGTCGCCGCTTTTGGCGAGACCTGTCGAGTTTTCAAACCG
>CALKVB010000087.1 GCA_937996605.1 uncultured Oxalobacteraceae bacterium
GCTCTTCCGATCTGTTTCCAGGCGCGGGCTGCTTAAAACCCATAAACCTTTCCGCAGTTTTTCCTGCAGGGCAGGCGAAATTTGCTGCCAGAAGGATTCGAAAAAATTATTTTGGTTTAAGCCAGACAGCCCATTCAATAAACCAGCCGCGGTGGTGTCCATATAGGTCTTGTGTAGTGTTTGATTTTTGGTGAACTGGGCGTCTATCCAATTTGATATTCCAGTTGAGACGAGTAAGTTGATATCGTTATTGGTAGCACCGAAACTCGCTTGACCGAGAAAACGTGCCGCTTGACTGGCGTTTGGATAATTGGTTGTGTTGGGTGAACTTCCAAGTATGGCGCTGATTAAACCGCTAGCAACGGAAGTGTCGAGTGGGGTGACGGTAGCAGCAATCGCCATGCCATTAGAAATGGAATCGACATCTCGTACATAACTAATTCCCTGCGTCACTGCGAATTCTCGTGAAACGAGATTTTTGTTAT
The DNA here is from genome assembly GCA_937996605.1 of uncultured Oxalobacteraceae bacterium. Classification (GTDB taxonomy): domain Bacteria; phylum Pseudomonadota; class Gammaproteobacteria; order Burkholderiales; family Burkholderiaceae_D; genus Undibacterium. Next base: position 486 of record CALKVB010000087.1, read on the forward strand.
CAAGAAGTTTTGCTACCCAGCCAAAAGTTGGGTCACCAGAAAAAGTATGGGCTGAACTGAGCATCGAGTGAATTAAAGTGCCACGCGTTTCTTTGCCACTATTCAAGCTATTGGTCCAATAATCGAGTCCTTCTTTGTCTGGTGAGGGGCGCCCCAAGACGTTTTTGTAGACAATACTCACAAAGTCAGCGTTACTCATGGTTGCACTATAGCCAGTTTGAGTAGAGTACTGTAGCGCTGCTGCATAAAACGACTCACCAATTTGATCGATACTTAAACCTGCTTTGAATTGATCAATCCAGTAGGCGAGTCCGTTGGCATCTGGGACGCGATTAAAATAAGCGATGTAGAGTTCAATGATGGCGTTTAGCTCACTACTGGAAATTAGTTTTGCCTTGTTGGCGATTTCTAAATTGATTGAGACATCGGTGAACTTGAGTAATGTGACGTTTGAAGGCACTGCTGTGGTGCCATCGGTGCCGATTCTATCTGTGACCGTCAGACCTGTTAGCGTTGACGATAAAAGATAGTTTGAGCGAGGTCCATTAAAGCTGATAACCGTGCCAGTGTTGATAGGTGGTGATTGGAGTACAGGTGAATCAAGCTGTGTTGGAGTTGTGCCTTGTTGACTACAGGCAGCTAGTACGCTACACAGTAAGCAAAACCAAAGTAGTTGTGACCACCGCCGAAATTGAGCACTTAAGGTGTTTCTAAACATTGATTACTCCATTCCCCCGAGTGCTTTGTGAGCTTTTTAAGTTTGCCGTTCAAGCTGTTTTACTCGGTTTCGGCTAAAGTTTGATGAACAAAAGAAGACAAGATGAGCTTCGATTGTGTCGGCATATCTACGAACTCAAAACCGTATCGAAATTCTTCTTCGTTCTCAGTTTCTACAATAGATCGAACGATAACTGGTAAAGTTAAGTACGCATCTTCACCAGCAGTTGTCACTTTGAATTTGATGACTCCCGTATCATTTTTTTTCCCGATTTGTCTTTTGATGATGCCTGAAGTACCACCCATACTGATATCACTTAAAGTGGCTGCGGCGGTTTGTTCAATTGCGCCAACAGTGACAGAGGCAATTATCTTTACTGTTGCGCGGGAGTTTTGACGAATGGCAGTACAGCGTACAATTTTTGGATACGAAAGGTGCAAATATGCATGAGGCGTGTACACGGATTTCAACGCAAAGGCGGTGAAAGCATAGGCCTTTTTACCTGGGAAGGCGCGCACAATAAAAGTTTGTCCATCACGAATAATGGCGCCGCGACCATCGATCCTTGGGGCAGTGACCAAGATAGATTGATTTTTTACATAGCCAATAAGCTTGACCGTGTAACGAATCGCTGCATTGTCGTGAACTTGTAAAAAGAAAGTCTCACCAACATGCCAACGCACACTGTCAAGATCCAGCATGACAGACTCTTTGTTCAAGTCTGTGGTGTTTGTGCTTGCAGGAGCAATGATGGGATCAAGTGGCACGTTTATCTTGGGAGCGGGTTGTGAAAATGTGCTGGCCTGTGTCGAAGCGGGTAGCGGTGTTTGATCGTTTGCCACTGGCTCGCCCAATGAGTCTTCGAAATAGCCATCTTCAATTAACAGGTTAAATTCTTCTTGATCTGTTATTACAGTACCCGCTTCATGCAGGGTATTGCCCCATGCATCAAAGACTGTCCAAGGCAAAGGTTTTCCTAGTGCGATTTGCTCTTTATCTACGGGTGTTAGGGCACCGAGCTGGCTCATATTGTTTTTGAGAGTGAGTTGGGAACGGAGCTTATTGTATATCGGAAACTGTGTTGTTGAAGGCGTAAAAAAAGCCGCGAACTGAGGTCGGCGGCTTTTTGTTGGAATTACAGCAAAACTTGACCCGAATGGGATCGCTTTATGCAGCGATTTCTCCATCCTGTCTGACGCAGTCAACGAAGTAGCCAATTTTGCCATCAACTTCTGCTTTCACTAGACCATGGCAATCTGTTTCAAAGCCAGGGAATTGTTCATTAAAGGCACGTACGAATTTTAAGTAATCGACAATCGTTTTATTGAATCGTTCGCCGGGAATTAATAAAGGAATGCCCGGTGGATATGGTGTCAATAAAATGGCAGTGACGCGACCTTCGAGGTCATCAATTGAAACACGCTCAATCTCTCGGTGAGCCATCATCGCGAATGCATCAGATGGTTTCATCGCTGGTTGCATATCCGACAGATACATTTCTGTCGTTAAGCGCGCCACATCATGAGATTTATATACCTCGTGAATCCGTTGGCAAAGGTCGCGCAGACCAGCGCCTTCATATCGCGGATTAGCGGCAGCAAATTCGGGCAAGATGCGCCACATTGGTTGATTTTTATCGTAGTCATCTTTGAACTGCTGCAAAGCTGTCAACAAGGTATTCCAACGACCTTTGGTAATACCGATCGTGAACATGATAAAGAAGGAATACAGACCGCATTTCTCGATGATAACGCCATGCTCTGCCAAGTACTTGGTAACAATAGATGCAGGAATACCCGTTTCGCCAAACTTACCTTCGAGCGAGAGGCCTGGTGTTACGATCGTGGCTTTAATTGGATCAAGCATATTAAAGCCAGGTGCTAATTTGCCAAATCCATGCCAATCATCGTCAGCATGAATCATCCAATCTTCTTGTGTGCCGACACCATCTTCGGATAAATGATCGGGACCCCACACTTGGAACCACCAATCTTGTCCCCATTCTTGGTCGACTTTA
>CALKVB010000088.1 GCA_937996605.1 uncultured Oxalobacteraceae bacterium
ATGTGCCCTTGGTGAATTTAGACCCGCCACAGCTTGAAAAAAATACACAAACCGCACTGAGTGTTAAAACAGAGCAAGCAGTCGCTACTGTCGCAGTGCCTACCCCTGCTAATTTGAACACCATAGTCAGACCAGAAATTGAAGCGCCTGCTGTGGCACCGAAGCAGGCACGTTTGTCTGCACCTCGCCCCCCATCGACAACTCTGCGCGACAACCTACCTGCTCCACTGGCGAACTTTATCTTTGGTGGTAATTTGTTGGTAAAAGTAGGGGTTTTGATCCTTTTCCTCGGTCTCGCTTTTTTACTCCGTTATGCCGCGGAACGCGTCACGGTGCCGATCGAATTGCGTTATGCGGGCGTGCTTGGAACTGGTCTAGTTTTATTAGCTTTGGGTTGGCGCTTGCGAGACAGTCGACGTGAGTACGGGTTAAGCTTACAAGGGATGGCGATCGGTGTGTTTTACTTGGCTGGGCTTTCTGCGGTGAAAGTACATCAGTTAATTACACCAGAAACCGGGTTTGCTTTTTTGTTTGTGATTTCGATGCTAAGTGCCGCGCTCGCTGTCTTACAAAAAGCGCCTGTGTTGGCGATCGTTGCTGCGCTTGAAGGTTTTGCAGCTCCAGTGTTAACCTCTACGGGTGCCAATCGTCCAATGGGATTGATGACGTATTTGGCAGTGCTCGATGTTGGTATCTTTCTGGTCGCGTGGTTTAACGCATGGCGCGTCTTGAATGTGATCGCTTTTGTTGGTACCTTCACTCTAAGTTTAGGCTGGGCCAACAAATTTTACACACCCGCCGATTATGGATTGGTACAACCCTTCCTGATTTTCTTCTTTGTTTTGTTTGCCGTGATTGGCGTCTTATTTGCGCGTAGAACCTTACTTGAGGCGCGTCATGCTGCCGCACTCGATGAGGCAAGGGGCGCAACAAATCCGCTAGTAGGCTTGAAACTCGTTGGACGTGTTGACAGTGCTTTAGTGTTTGGTAATCCGTTGACGGCCTTTGCTCTGCAATATTTGCTAGTCAAACATACCGAATATGGGGCTGCCTTTTCTGCTGTGGCGATTGCTGCTTTCTATTTGTTATTGGCACGTTTCATCTTCTCGAAAGAGAAGCAGGGTTTGGCTTTGCTAGCCGAGGCTTATGTCATTGTGGCCGCGATCTTTGCCACCTTGGCGATACCGTTAGGGCTCGAAGGCACATGGACGAGTGCCGCATGGGCAGTCGAAGGCACTGGTATGTATTGGCTAGGTTGTCGCCAGCAACGGCCGTATGCGCGGGCTTTTGCCTATGTGGTCATGGCTGGGGCCACGTATAAGCTCGCTAATGCGATAAGCATCGATAGCCAAGCCTTACAGCCACTTCTACACGGTTCGTTGCTAGGGCCGGTGTTACTCGGTAGCAGCGCACTTGTGATGTGGTTCTTGCATCGTCGTCGTGAGCGTGAGAGTTTGTCTTCATGGGAAGTGCCAGCCAGTCGTGCCTTACCTTGGTTAGGCTTGCTCGCCTACACCTTATTGCCATGGATGTTATTCATCCCCTCGTTTGCTTCAGCAGCATGTGCGCTGTTTGCGCTGGTGGTTGGTGAGATAGGTCGTCGTCGTAGCTTGTCTGAATGGCGTCCGATCGCAGCAGCGATACAAGTCGGCTCGGTACTCAGTTTCTGCTTGGGTTTGCATGTCGATACCAATTCACAAGCGCAAGCTTTCTTGCAAGATGGCTGGCGTGGCATGCTACCCGCGATCATTATTGCATTGAGTATTTTGTTGAATGCAGGACGCCGAATGTTGGCGATCAAACGTGGCGCGGAAGCGCAAGGCTTACCACCAGCATGGAATGCCTTTGATGGCTTGGCATCGATTACCGGTTTTGCGCTGTTGCATTTAGCAATGTTGTTTGCTTTCGATCTGTATCAGGTTGCTGCAATTTGGCCACTCACCTCAGTGTTGGTGCTATTGGGGGCACTCTATATGGCGCAGACGCCTCTAGCCGTGTTCGCCTTAGCCTTGCAAGTGTTGTCGGGTATTTTGTACATACAAAGCCATCAAAGCGCTAGCCCTGATCTCTACTTCAATTGGAATTTCGCCACGCAAATGAGTTTAGCGATTGCGGCATTGTTCAGTGCAGATCGCTTGCGTCATGAAGCGCAACGTTTTGTGGCGGCTTTGAAAGAATTGTCGACCTCAGTAGTTCAGCAAACCCAAGCACGGGCTTGGTTAAATCCTTGGTGCAATCAATCGCTGATTCAATGGCTGCCATTACCTTGGGGCCTCGTATGGTGGTTGATTGGATGGGGATTTGAAAACAGTGTGGCTTTGAGCCGTATCGGCGAGCGGCACGCGATTCCTGCTGCTGAGGTGATGCTAGCTACAGTGAGCGCCCTGTTGTTGTTAGCACTGGCAGCATGGCGTCGCTGGCCGCAAGTGGCGAAGTTAAGTGCAGTGAGTTTACCCTTGTATATCTTTGCCGCAGTTTACGCGTGGTTTGCAGGGCCAGTGACTTTCACGCCATCATTAAATTGGGGTTGGCTGGCATGGCCGGTG
>CALKVB010000089.1 GCA_937996605.1 uncultured Oxalobacteraceae bacterium
GTGGTGAGACAGCCAAGCCTAATAATGTCAACTTACATGCTGCGCCCTAAAAATGCCAATTTAAAGAAGCATGTGCTGAACGCCCTGGCTGAGTGTAGGCGTCGACTACGGGTGAAGTAGCAGCTACACCTTGAACCTCAGACCAGTTCCAATATTTTTCATTGCGGAGATTGTCGATAGAGACACGCGCGGTCAATTGCTCAGAGATTTTGTAATTCAACTGCACATCAAGAACTGTGGCAGCAGGTACGGCCAATTGCTTGACCCGAGGTGGCGTCGCAGGCTTCGGCAAATACGGGCTATTCATATCTGCTTCATTTTTCGCGCTTTGATGACGGGCGCTCAATTGCATATCAAGCACAGAATTGGACAAACGCAGCGCCAACGATACTTTATTCGGATTCACCGAGTTTAAGGGCGCCTTACTCGTTTCGTCCCAAGCTTGGGTATGTCCAATCGCGAAGGGCGAACTCCACTTCCATTCAGCCATTTTCCCCCACTGCAAGTCGCCACGCACTTCATAGCCTTGGATGATGGCGCTATCAATATTTACTGTCTGAAAGATAGCTGGATCACCAACCACACCTTTGCCGCCAAGTGGTTTCTTATCGTAAATCAGATCACGATACTTACCACGAAACACCGCAACATCAATATTCAAGAAATCATAGAAAGCACGCGCGCCCACTTCAAGGTGATGACTTTTTTCTGGACGCAAGTCGGGATTAGACAAGAGCACCGCGGGCACTGTGCTACTGTCAAATACGCCGTTGATTTGCTGTGCATTTGGCGCACGAAAGCCAGTTGCGAGATTCGCATACACGTTCCAGTCGCTGTCCAACTTATACAATAGGCCAAGCTTAGGCACGGTCGCGCTGCCTGATAAGGATTTGGCTGGTGTCTTCGCTGGTGGATAAAAACCCTGTTGACTCGTCACGTCAAGATCGAAATGCTCATATCGAATGCCTGGTGAGATGATCCATTTTCCCGCGAAAATTTCATCCTGAAGGAAAACGGCCTGGCTTGAATCTCGCGTATCAGGAAAGTATTTACGAGGCACAAAATCAGCATTACCTGGATCTACGCCATCAAAGAAATTGGTGACATTAATACGGGCATAGTCGATACCGACGCTGAGCCTTTGCGCAAAATTATCGCCGTGCTTGAGTAATTTATCTGCCAGCAAATTAACTTGCATACCGCGTTCACGATAGGACACCAAGCGCACCCGATCGGCTAATTTATTGCGATGTGTGACGCCATTATCTTGAGCATCGCTGTCTTGCGCACTGAGGCTCGCTTGTACGTGATCAAACAAGCCCTCTTGAAATTTAACTTGTGAATTCCACTGAAAGCGTTGGCGAGTGAAGTCTTTATGCGCACTTTCACCAATGACTGCTGTAGCCGCCGTCACGGGAGGTTTTGCACGACTCGAAAGAAGTTCAAAATCAGAAGTACGATGGATTGCCTCAGCCGTCAGACTATGTGTTTGCATTTGGTCTGGTTGATAGACCAGTTTCAACAATGCCGCTTGTCCGTGATCTTGTTGAGGATTGGGCGTAGTACGATCAATATTGGCGACATCATTCTCGCCTCGATTTTCAAGCTCTTTCGCATGGTTGTCGTTCACACTGACTAGCCAAGACCATTGCGGCGACAATCGCCCGGCTAAGCTCGCCGCCAATATACGGCTATGATCATCGCCATTCCAGTTCGCAGATAGCTCGCCACCTAGTTGTTTTTCGATATTCTTTTTAGTGGGATCTTTCAAGAAGTCTTGCGGTGAAAGTGTCACGAAATTGACTAAACCCGCGAGGCCATCCGAACCATATAACACCGACGCTGGCCCACGAACGATCTCCACTTGTTTGAGCAAAGCCATCGACAAAGAATCTCGGCCAAATGCATTACTGCCATTCACATAACTACGTGGCAGACGTACGCCATCAATCACCATCAAAACACGATTGCCGTCTTGCCCACGGATGCTAAAGCCCGCATTGGCATCACGCCCCGTGGAATTACCAACGCCTGTGATCGTAAAACGTGCTGGTGCACGTTTTACCTCAATATTCGGCAAATCTTTGACTAAGTCGCGAATATCCGAGACACCATTTCTATCCAATTCGACCTTGCCGATCACGTCCATCGACAAGGCTACGTTGTCGAGGAGTTGTTCATAGCGAGCAGCACTAACCACAACGATTTGTTTTTTGTCGTCGGCACTGGCGTCATGATCGCTTTGCGCAAACACCTGAGGCGTTGCTGACAAACACCACGCGGCTAATGCTAGTTGTAAGCTCGCTTGCAGTGCACCTAGACGTGGGATTGAGCGTGGGCGGGGGAAGCCTGAGCTGTCTTGATTCATATTGACTCCTCAAATAGATGGAAGGTCGTGGGCGCACAGACTGTTCACGCAATAACTCCGCACGTCCTAGGTTCTTGTTCGATAGGAGAAGTCTAAGCCAGCGACGATGAGCGTCAATCCGCTATGTGGAATCGGATCTAGTTATAAAGAACTAGTAGGAATCAATTTTTTCCGATG
>CALKVB010000090.1 GCA_937996605.1 uncultured Oxalobacteraceae bacterium
TAAACCAGAAGATATTGGTAACCTATTTGTGCGTTCGACCAGCGGCCAAATGATACCTATCCGCGCATTCTCTACGGTGAAGTTCATTACAGGCCCAGATTCTGTACCTCGCTTCAACGCTTTACCTGCGATCAAATTATTAGGTGACGCTAAGCCTGGTTTCAGTTCAGGTCAAGCCATCGCTGCGATGGAACGTGCTGCGAAAGCAGTATTGCCAGCCGACGTCACTTACGATTGGGGCGGTGCATCTTTCCAAGAAAAACGTAGCAGTAATGCGGGTGGCTTGGCTCTCGGTGCTGGTGTCTTGATGATTTTCTTGATCCTCGCTGCACAATATGAAAAATGGTCTTTGCCATTCTCGGTATTGTTGGCGATGCCATTCGGTATCTTCGGTGCGCTTTTGGCAGTGTATTTGCGTCACTTCAATAATGACGTCTACTTCCAAATTGGTTTGGTGACCTTATTAGGTTTGTCTGCCAAGAATGCGATTCTGATCGTTGAGTTTGCGGTGATGAAAGTACATGAAGGTTATGCCCCAGTGGCTGCAGCTTTAGAGGCAGCACGCTTACGTTTCCGTCCTATTTTGATGACCTCTTTGGCCTTTATTCTGGGTGTCGTGCCTTTGGCTTTCTCCCACGGCGCAGGTGCTGCGGCACGTCAATCCTTGGGTACTGGTGTATTGGGTGGCATGATCGCTGCGACATTCTTGGCGATCTTCTTAGTCCCGCTCTTTTTTAAATTAATTTATGACCGTCGTTTCAAGACTTTGGATTCCGATTTCGATCATCCTGAGCATCACTATGCCAATGATCCATTTGATAGTCCGTTTAGGAGTCCAAGTCAAAAAGTCGAGCATAAGAATGAAACGGCAGTTGATAGCAATAATGAGGTGAAATCATGATGCGCTCTACAAATGCCCCACGCGCAATTGTTGCGGCACTGATTGGAGCAGCGCTGTTGAGTGCTTGCGCAGTCGGGCCGGACTATAAGCGACCCGATCTCGATTTGCCGAAATCGCTTTCTGCACAGTCAAGCAGCGCAAAAACTAGTGCAGTAGCGGTGCAATGGTTGAGTTGGTGGAAGTCGTTCAATGACCCAGTACTGAATCAATTGCTCGATGAAGCGCTGGTCAAAAATCAAGATTTGCAAATCGCCATTGCGCGTATTGATGATGCGAAAGCGACAGCAGGAATTGCTTTATCGAATCGCTTCCCAACTGTTGATGCCAACTTAGTGGCAACGCGTTCTCGCACCAGCGAAAATTCTGGCAAGTTGCCTGCGGGCGCTGTGCCATTTGCCAAAGATTTTCAGTTTGGTTTGAGCGCTGCTTACGAAGTCGATCTTTTCGGCAAATTAAGTCGTGCCGATGAAGCTGCGAAAGCTCGTTTGTTGTCGCAACAAGCAAGCCGAGGAGTAGTGCAAACAAGTTTGATCGCGAATGTCGCACAAACGTATTTTTCTTTGCGTGCATTTGATGCTCAGCTCAGTCTGGCTGAGGCGAGCTTGAAGACTCGCCGGGAAAATGTTCGTTTGCAGCAGAAACGATTTACTGCTGGTTCGATCGGAGAAGCGGATTTGCGCTTAGCCGAAGCCGAGTTGGCGGCGAGCGAGATTGCACAGACACAGGCGAAACTCTCCTTGAGTAACGTGGAGTCCGCATTGGCAGTGCTATTGGGTAGATCATCGAAAGCGATTTTGCAAACCGAAATCGCACGTGGATCGAATATAGACACTTTGTATCAACAAGTGAACATGCCCTCCGAGTTGCCATCAGATTTGTTAGCCCGCCGTCCGGATTTGATCGCCGCCGA
>CALKVB010000091.1 GCA_937996605.1 uncultured Oxalobacteraceae bacterium
GCTGTGTTACATGGTGGCGCGATGAACACTTTCGCCACGCCCTTCATTTTCTGAAATTATTTATGTACATCGATTCGCATTGCCATATCAATTTCCCCGAACTTGCACAGCAAATGCCTGAACTTTTGCAGCGTATGCAAGCGAATGGCGTCACTCATGCGCTATGTGTTTCAGTGGATTTGCCAGATTTTCCTCAGGTATTGGCATTAGCTGAACAATACCCCCACATTTATGCTTCGGTAGGCGTACATCCTGATTATGAAAACACCGAAGATCCAAGCGCGGAGCGCTTGGTCGAGTTATCACAGCATCCGAAAATTATTGCTATCGGTGAAACGGGTCTTGACTATTTTCGCCTACAAGGTGATCTCGAATGGCAACGTGAACGCTTTCGTCAGCATATCCGAGCTTCGCGTATCGCTCAGAAACCCTTGATCATTCATACTCGAGCAGCTGCTGAGGATACCATACGCATTATGCGGGAGGAGGGAGCTGGTATCGATCAAGGTGGTGTCGCTGGTGTAATGCATTGTTTCACCGAATCTTTGGACGTAGCATTGGCAGCGGTAGAAATGGGGTTTTATATTTCTTTTTCAGGAATTTTAACTTTTAAAAGTGCGAAGGATTTACAAGCCGTCGCCAAGGCCTTGCCACTAGAGCGAATTTTAATTGAGACCGACTCACCCTATTTGGCTCCTGCACCCCATCGCGGTAAGATGAATGAGCCAGCATTTGTACGGCACGTCGGTGAGTTTCTTGCCGACCTCAAACAGCTTCCGCTCAAGCAAGTGCAAGAAGTCACCTCGCAAAATTTTTTCGATTTGTTTCGCTTGAATACACTAAGCGCTTAGAGACCTCCAGATGACGAGCCGAATCTTTTTGGTATTTAAAAAATATAAGGCTCTCGACTATCGAGTGATGCTTCGCGCCGTATGCCAAGGGGGGGCGGGTGTGATGGTGTTCACAGGCATATTACTGGCGTCATCGGTTCCAAGTGTTCAAGCACAAGGGATTCAAACTATTAGCCCTGAGCAAAAGCAAAAGGAGCAATTTTTACGCGCCGCTCGATTTGATGATTTACGCCAAATAAAGACGCTTATTGAGCAGGGCGTAAATCCTAATCAAACTGAGAGCGAACGCGGTGAATCGGCGCTGATGCTGACGGTACGCGAAGACTCTTATCAAGTCTTTCAGTATCTTATCTTTCACCCGCAAATTGATCTTAATGCGCGAGCCAATAATGGTGATACTGCGCTTATGTTGGCAGCCTATTTGGGGAAGGTTGATTGGTTGAGTGAATTAATTTTTGCCGGCGCACAAATTAACCAAGTAGGCTGGACGGCTTTGCACTATGCGGCGGCAATCGGTGATGAACAAATTATTGCGGTGTTACTTGAGAATTCCGCCTACATCGATGCTGAATCTCCAAATAAAACAACTCCACTCATGATGGCCGCAAGAAAAGGTGATTTACCCGCCGTAAAGCTGCTAGTTCAAGAAGGCGCTGATGTTCATTTGAAAAATTTACTTGGACTTACTGCGTATGATTTCGCCCATGATGCTGGTATGCGGGACGTTGCTAAGTATTTGCAACAACAAATGCAACATCCGTAAATTTTTGGATATCGATAGGCATTTCTGTACTGAAGTATGTAACGGAGTCGCAATGAGAAAACTGGTTTGGTTTCGTTTGCTGCTGTGCTGGATCCTGTTAATTATTGTGACTGCTTGTGGCTCGCCAGAGTCTAAAGTCGAGCCGGCGGTGGTGCCACACTCGACTGCGAAAGGAAACACGAAGAGAACCGAGATGTCCAATCCGCAAAATACGAGATCACAGGCCAAAAACCTTAACGCCTTTGCTCGCGAAATTGCGATACATATTTCTCAGCAAAATGCGGAGAAAATTTATGTGTCTAATCCTCAAGCCCTACTACGTTCTGTTGTTGTTCTCAAGTTTACTATAGATGCAAATGGCAGTTTGGTGTCGCGCGATTTAGTTCGCAGTAACAAAGACAAAGAAACGGAAGGGACGGCAATGCAGAGCCTCGCGCGAGCACAACCATTTCCTTTACCTCCCTCTGTTTTGCTCAAGCAGGGAAAGGTGGAATTGCTAGAGACATGGCTGTTTAACAGCGACGGTCGGTTTCAACTACGCACGATTGCCTTGCCACAGCGCGGTGATTAGCATAGGCGTTAAGTATTAAGCTTATGGTTGAATTTCCATTAAGTCGTGCGCAACGATAATCTCCCCTGAAAAGTAAGGGCGCACGCCAGCAAGCCAATCTTGATCTGCGAGGCTGGTATCACCGCCAGGTACGAAGTGAGAAAGCACGAGCTTTTTCACTTTCGCCTCTGATGCTGTCCGGCCTACCTGCTCAAAATTACTATGACTGGCCAATAAGTGTGTTTTTAGGCGCGTTGCTTGTGCTTCGCTGGCGAGTAGCTTATCGA
>CALKVB010000092.1 GCA_937996605.1 uncultured Oxalobacteraceae bacterium
TCCACATCGCTAAAACGCACATCGGCAAACCCTGCGGCCTTACCCATCTGCTTAATTTGGCGTGCCAATTCCTGCGCATGGTCTGGCGTTAGCGTGGAATCAAGGGCTAGAGATTGGACGACATCGCTCATGTTATGTTATGTTTTGCGGCTTAAGCAGCTTATTTGATCGAAGAATGCAACATTATAAGACAAGCCTGATCGACGAAGGCGCCACTCAAGCTTTAGGCAAGAGCCTAGCGCGTTGTTTGCATGCCGGGTTAGTGATTTATCTACATGGTGATCTCGGCGCCGGCAAAACTGCCCTCACCCGCGCCATCTTGCATGCAGCAGGACACCAAGGGAACGTCAAAAGCCCAACCTATACCCTTGCCGAACCCTACCAAGTACAACTCCATGGGAATGCTTGCAAGATCATGCATTTTGACTTGTATCGTATGATCAGTGCCGATGAGTTCATCGAAGCGGGTTTTCGTGACGAGTTTAATGCCGACACCATCTGCATTATTGAATGGCCGGAGAAGGCAGAAAGCCTCTTACCCGCAGCCGATTTGGATATCGTGATTGATATTCTCGATGAAGGGCGAGCGGTAGAGATCAAGGCCAATACCGCAGCCGGTGAAACGAGCCTCGCTGGCTTGCACTTTGCACCGAATCTCTGATTGCAGTATTGACTCGGTTTGCTCGGCTGGTTTGGGTAGGCTTGCCTACCAAGCTTACCCATGCTGGCCCATGCTATTAGGCACATGAAACCGCTATAATGCGCTCAATCTCAGTATCTCTGCACTTTTTACTACTCGACGTTTGCCCCAAATTTGACTATGAAGCACAATAAACCTGTTCATCGCCGTACCTTTCTGACCGCAGGTGGTGCCTTATTATTGTCGGTAATGACGCCGCAATCTGCCCATGCGATGCAGATTTTGGCGGTACGCGTGTGGCCGGCTGCGGACTACACACGGGTAACCTTAGAGAATGATGCAGAACTTAAAGCCACGCATTTTCTCGTCAAAGACCCAGATCGTCTCGTGGTTGAGATTGAAGGCTTGACCTTAAATGCCACCTTAAAAGAGCTGGTGGCTAAAATTCAAACCAATGACCCTTACATCAAACAAGTGCGTGTCGGACAAAACCGCCCGAACGTAGTGCGCTTAGTGTTCGATCTCAAGTCGGAAGTGAAACCCCAAGTCTTCACTTTGAAACCAGTGGGCAACTACAAGCACCGCTTGGTGTTTGATCTGTACCCTGCAGTGGAGATCGATCCCATCACAGCTCTCATTGAAAAAGGTGAATGGGATAAAGACACTAGCACGGCTCCTCAAGTGGCAGTCCCTACACCAAATCCGACGGCGACCACAGCAAGTGCGGCGAGTAGTGGCAGCAATGGCAGCAGTGGCAGTAACGACAGCAAAGCAGTCGCCAAAGCCAATGACAAACCTGTATTGAAATCGAGTGACAAGCTCAGTGACAAACCGATCGAAAAATCTACAGACAAAAAGCCCGAGCTGACTGGTGAAACAAACAAAGACAAACCGCAAGATAAAATCGCAGAGTTAGCTAACCAAAGCGAAGAGCACAAAGGCAAGCTCGACCATAAGCCAGAACATAAACCCGACACTAAGTCAGACACTAAGTCAGACACTAAGTCAGACAACATGATACGCATGATCACGATCGCACTTGATCCTGGTCATGGTGGTGAAGACCCAGGCGCTTCAGGTCGCGGTGGTAGCCGTGAAAAAGACGTGGTATTAGCGATTGCGAAACGGCTTAAAAAGAAGATTGAAGACATCCCCAATATGCGCGTCATGTTGACCCGTGATGGCGACTTCTTTGTACCACTACAAACACGCGTAGCAAAAGCGCGCAATGTTCAAGCAGACTTGTTCGTCTCGATACATGCAGATGCATTCGTCGAAACCAGTGCTCGAGGTTCTTCCGTGTTTGTGCTCTCAGAAAAAGGGGCGAGCTCGACTGCCGCACGTTGGCTAGCGCAAAAAGAAAACGATGCCGACTTGATTGGTGGCGTCAACATCAATACCCAAGACAAACATTTAGCGAGCGTCTTGCTTGATCTTTCGACTACTGCACAAATTAACGATAGCATTAAACTGGGCAAAGTCGTGTTGAAGGAAATCGGTGGCATTAATCGCCTGCACAAAGGCTCAGTCGAACAGGCTGGATTCGCCGTCCTAAAAGCACCCGATATCCCAAGCATTTTGATTGAAACGGCGTTTATTTCGAATCCTGAAGAAGAAGCCAAACTCACCAACGAAGCCTATCAAGATGAGCTGGCGGAAGCGATTGTGCGTGGAATCAAGAAATACTTTGCGAAGAATCCACCTCTGGCTCGCAATAAGATCGCTTAATTGTCATTGATTTTAGGTGCTGCTTCGGTAGGTGAATCACAAACCGTATCGGCCGCAATCCAACGCCGAATCCATCGTTGAAACCTGGCTTCTAAAAACTGAGGGAGGTAAGGCAAATAGTGGGATGCGCGCAATAGTATTCCGCAGCGATATTGTTTTAGATCTGCATGCCACTCTAAAGCGCGACAACTGCCGCGCCACTGCCAAAGAAACACCCGAGAAACGGGACAGGTTTCAGCGGCACAACACACGCCACAGCCATTACATGCTTCGCCTACCGTAGGTTTAGCAGGCGCTTGCGCTTGCAACCAAATCACTTTAGATGCATGAAGTCGCGAGCGCATTTGCTTGAGCGTCGACGCATGGTCGAACTTACTTCGCTTTACCAAACAAGGAACGGCCAAATTTCCAGGCCAAGCCTGCCACGATAGGAACGACGGCTGCACCAACACCAACCAAAACGATCACATTCAAATTATTTTTGACGAATGGGATATTGCCGAAGAAATAGCCACTCGCCACTAAAGAAATAATCCACAACAAAGCACCAAGCACGTTGTAGATTTGAAAATTGCGATGACTCATGTCAGAAAACCCTGCTACGAACGGAGCGAATGTACGCACCAAAGGAACGAAGCGCGCTAGCACTACGGTTTTACCACCATGTTTCTCATAGAAGTCGTGTGTCTTTTGCAGTGCGACTTTATCGATCCAACGATAATCGCGCTCCATCACTTTATGACCAATCAAACTACCGATCCAGTAATTGACGGTATTACCGGAAATTGAAGCGACCACCAATAGGGCCACTAAAATCCAAGGGTTCATTGCCCCAGTCGCACAAAATGTACCTGCGATAAATAACAGCGAGTCGCCTGGTAAGAAGGGGAAAATAACAAATGCAGTTTCGCAAAACACAATGGCAAAGAGTACGGCGTAAACCAAAGTACCATATTGCGCAATCCAGATACCTAGAGACTTATCAACATGCAAAACCATGTCGAGCAACTGCATCAAATCCATATGACTCCTAATCGTTTTGGCGGGTAGCTCAGTGCTCACTGTAAGGGGTAAAAGTGCAGCACATGCTCACAGCGCGACATCATACACTAAGACTTCGCAGGTATAATCACGGCATGACAGCTAATACTTCAAATCCTACCGAAGGCTACCGCCCGATACAGGCGCTCCCCGATCATTTGATCTCCCAAATCGCCGCAGGCGAGGTCGTTGAACGCCCCTCCGCAGTAGTAAAAGAACTACTCGAAAATGCATTAGATGCTGGTTCTAGTAGCATCACGATTCGACTCGAAGAAGGCGGTGTCAAGCGCATCGCCATCATCGATAATGGCCGCGGCATTCCGCCAGACCAACTCCCTTTGGCCTTGCAACGGCATGCAACGTCTAAAATCGCAACGCTGGAAGAACTTGAAAACGTGGCGACCTTGGGTTTCCGGGGTGAAGCTTTAGCATCGATTTCATCGGTGGCGGTATTAACCGTGACCACCCGCACTGCCGACGCACCGCATGCGTGGCAGATCGAAAATGGCAAAATCACGCCGGCCTCTGGTGGACAAGGTACAACGGTCGACGTACAAGATCTGTACTACAACACCCCCGCGCGCCGCAAATTCCTAAAATCAGAGCAAACTGAATTTGGCCATTGCGCCGAGGTCGTGCGCCGTATCGCCTTAGCGCGCCCCGACGTATCGTTTTCGCTGTCGCACAATGGCAAAACCGTCGACCACTGGAATGTCAGTGCTTTCGATAAACGCAGTGCCAGCATCTTGGGTGAGGCCTTTTCAAGTGCGCGTTTAGCGATCGATGAAAGTGCAGGCCCACTACGACTGCATGGCTTTATAGGTTTACCGACCGCCTCCAAAGGCCGCGCCGATGCGCAATACTTTTATGTGAATGGCCGTTTTGTGCGCGACAAATTATTGACGCACGCGGTACGTGCCGCCTATCAAGATGTCTTGCACGGTGACCGCTACCCTTCTTACGTGATAGCTCTAGATCTTGACCCGGCCTTAGTCGACGTCAACGTTCACCCTTCCAAAATTGAAGTGCGTTTCCGTGACAGCCGCTCCGTCCATCAATTTGTTTTCCATGCGATTAATCGCGCCTTAGCGCAGACTTCAGCCACTGCCTTTGGTACCGTACCAGGCCCAGCGACAGCCATCATCGGCGATAGCAATTTGAATGAATCGGGCACCAGCCGCGGTCGTTTACCTTGGATAGGTGGAGAACAAACGAGCTTCTCTGCTCAATTCGCCACGCCCGTTTCAGGCAGCAGTTTAGATCAACCTAGTGCCAGTGGTATCGACTACAGCTTCATGCAGCAACGTGCGCAGGCTGGCGGCGTGGCGCAGTCGACCGAAAGTTATGGTGCCCTTTTTGCGAATGCTGGCAACACTAACACGAGCTTTAAAGAGTCCGCGCTGCCTAATGACGATCATCCACTTGGTTTCGCATTGGCGCAGCTGCACGGCATTTATGTATTGGCACAAAATAGCAAAGGCTTAGTGCTAGTCGACATGCATGCCGCACACGAGCGTATTTTGTACGAAGACCTCAAGAATGCACTCGACGAAGACAATATGCCGGTGCAATCACTATTGATTCCGATTACTTTTCATGCCGATGGTGTCGAAGTCGGAACGGCAGAAGAAAACCAAGACATTTTGAAATCGCTGGGTTTTGATATCGCGGCGATTTCACCTACCACCTTGGCCGTACGCGCCGTTCCCGCCTTGCTTAAAAACGCCGATGCGCAATCTTTGGCGCGTGATGTATTACGTGAAGTAAGAGAATTTGGTGGCTCGCGTGTACTCATCGACAGACGCAATGAATTACTCGGCACGCTTGCTTGCCATACCGCGGTTCGCGCAAATCGTAGTCTGACTATCGTTGAAATGAACGCCCTCCTACGCCAAATGGAAATTACCGAACGTTCTGATCAATGTAATCACGGCCGCCCTACTTGGGTGCAACTGGGCCTCAACGACTTAGATAAGATGTTTATGCGAGGCCAATAGCCTTTCGCTGACATCTCGATATCGTCATTAAATAGAGCATATGCAAGAACAAAAAGTCATCGCCATCATGGGCCCTACCGCTTCTGGTAAAACAGCAGCGGCGCTGGCGATTGCGCGTGAAGTGCCTGCTGAAATCATCTCAGTCGATTCAGCCTTAGTCTATCGCGACATGAATATCGGCACCGCCAAACCCAATGCTGAAGAACTAGCGGCTGCCCCACACCACTTGATCGACATTATCGATCCCAGTGAAGCCTATTCCGTCGCCCAGTTTTTGAACGACAGCGCCCGTCTGGTGAAAGAGATTCGTGCCCGTGGCAAGCTACCGATTTTGGTTGGCGGCACCATGATGTATTACAAAGCCTTGATGAATGGCATCGATGATCTACCACCGGCCGACGCAGCGATACGCGCGCAGCTCGACGCCGATATGGCTCTCGTCGGCGCACCTGGCTTGCACGCTAGACTCAGTGAAGTTGACCCTGTCACAGCCGCGCGTTTACAGCCCAATGATAGCCAACGGGTTCAACGTGCTTTGGAAATCTATATGCTGACAGGTAAAGCGATGTCCTCTCTCATCGCGCAGCAACCGCGCGCTGCCATGCCCTTCGAAATGATTTCCTTGTCACTAGAACCAAGCGACCGCAGCTTCTTACATGAGCGCATCGCCAAACGATTCGACATCATGCTAGAAGAAGGCTTCCTCGACGAAGTACGCCAACTCAAACAAAGACCCGATCTGCATCCAGAATTGCCTTCGATACGCTGCGTAGGCTATCGCCAAGCATGGGATTATCTTGATGGCAGCATTAGTTACGAAGAAATGCGCGAACGCGGCATCATCGCCACCCGCCAACTTGCCAAACGCCAATTAACCTGGCTAAGGTCCATCCCAGAACGTATCGTCATCGACTGCAATAGCAGCAATGCGACTGAACAAATTGTGCGGCTAAGCTTAAACTAAGCTTAGCTTAATAACAATTTCAACGTGCGCGTATCGATGGGTCAGCACATCCTCCATCTAAATAACAGCTAAAAATAAGCGAAACTGAGCGAAGTTAGCGACTCTTGCAGCCCCAGGAATCAATTTTCATCAAGTTCCTTGACTCATTAAACTTGAGCTGGCATAATCTTGGGCTTCTTGGTGATATAGCTCAGTTGGTTAGAGCACAGCACTCATAATGCTGGGGTCGGTGGTTCAAGTCCACCTATCACCACCAGAACACAAAGCCCTGTTAGCAATAACAGGGCTTTCTTGTTTTCAGCGTTTGGTGCTCCCCGAGCAAATAATAGAACTTAACACTAGAGCCTTTTAAATATGTTTTTAGAGGTCTTACCTAGAGACATCTCGTTGCACCGACAGGCGGATTATTGCACTCCTGACGTAGATAGAAGCAGGCTCTTCTGCCCTTGAGTCATGGCATGAGTGCTGCCGCGCTCTTCAAGTGAAGTGCCAAGTTTAGCGAAGTGATTGCATCACTAAACCGGCCATGAAAGCGCTTGAGCAAATAGAACAAGCAGTTCAAGAAGACGAATGCGAAGGAACGACTAAAAACAGAAACTGTGGACGCGAAATTTCAGAGGCGTCTGTTATGACTCACGTTTCACCGCTTAGCTGTTCGCCACTGAAACTTCTTTGTAGAAAATCCGAATAGTCATAGAAAATCCGCGCAAACAAGCATTCAAAAAACAATTGCTCACTTAGTGCAATGTGCAACGCCTATCTGAAACACGGCCTGCGCTAATGAATGCTCTCACCTGAGATGAGAAGCAATCTGGTGCGAATAAAGCCACACCGTGTGGCGCCTGATCGACTGTAATGAGTTGTACTTGTCCATATTTTCTTAAGGCTTCGATATGCGCAACTGCACCTTCAATGTGCGTCTTCGGATCCATATCCCCCACT
The DNA here is from genome assembly GCA_937996605.1 of uncultured Oxalobacteraceae bacterium. Lineage (GTDB taxonomy): Bacteria > Pseudomonadota > Gammaproteobacteria > Burkholderiales > Burkholderiaceae_D > Undibacterium. The sequence continues at coordinate 7,313 of CALKVB010000092.1, forward strand.
AACACAAGCATTGGAGGAAACTTCTTCGGCACCTCTCCATAAAATCGATCTTTCGAATATTTAGGCAGCCCAGACTCGATCATTAAGCTCGGTATTGGGTCTGAAAATAGTAAATTCTCT
>CALKVB010000093.1 GCA_937996605.1 uncultured Oxalobacteraceae bacterium
TGGGGAGCAAAGGCAGGGCGACGCCACCACCAGGAAATTCTTTGGTATTTCCTAGATACAAATCGGCGACCTGTTCTTTCGTCATTGAAGCCACCGAGCTCTTAGCCGAGACCACGATGACGTTCTCCGCGTACGCTATCGCTGAACACGCCAACAAACACGTCGATACCACTATTTTGGAAAAAGTTTTCATATTTAGCCTCGCTTAAAATACAAAATCAAGATTGACGGTAACTAGAGAAACACGGCCATCAAATCCATTGGGTTTTCCAAGCAATGAAGTTGGATAACTGACGTAGCTCGAGGCGCCGACACTTGGATATGCCATCTTGATTTTCTCGTATTGCACTTTAAGAGCAACATTTTTTGCGAAGTCCCAACGTGTGCCCAGGGTTAAAGTGTCATGATCGGCACGTCCCACACCGATGAAAGACGCATTTAAATAATTCAGCTGAACTTTGAGTGCAGCGGGCGCTGCTGGCCCCGCTTGCAGGCCAGGATTGGCGGCATCTGTGGTGTATTTACCTGCACCGATATAAGGTGTGAAATCGCCATAGCGATAGCCTCCGAGCACATTCCAGCCAGATACCGCTGCAATGATCACAGAGTTGCCTGTCCTTTTTGCCCACTCAGCTTGACCTATCCATTCGCCATCATCGTAACTGCCACCGATCGTGGTGATGGTCGCAGTCATGTCGTTGATGTTGGCCACCGCAGGTACGACCGTACTACAGTTAGTACAGACAACGCTTGGCAATGCCGTGAGAGATTTGATGGTTGCCGCTACCGTGGGGGCATTAAAGGCAGCGTTATATTTGGAATAACCAGTACGAACCGCCCATGAGCCATCAGAATACTTGGCAGAGAGGCCTTTAACACGGTCTAACTTCACTTCACCGACCGCATTGCTCACAGTAGTTTTTCCGAAGAAGCCTTCCATCTGGAAGTTACCACTACCTATTTTTTTATCCCAACGTCCTGTCACACCATCTTGGTAGGTAATCGCATTCACGTTATACACCTCGGACTGCGGACGCACCGTAGTTTGCGCATAAGCGAGATTGCGATAATCCGACATCAAGAAAACGGGAGCAACGGTTCGTCCCAATTTGAAATCAAACTCCGATGCGATGGGGTAGGAGATATAGGCCCATTCAACCGTCGGTTTAGTACTGCTATTGATATCTTTTTTTCAAAATCAATTGCAGCACGGCTTTCAATTGTCCATGAGGATTTAGCGTCGCTTGAATTGAGGCTTGGGTATCCCCATCGAAACGCCATTCATTTTGCGAAGCCGTGCTTTGACGTGAGTCGACCCTCACACCCGCATTTGCATTATTTCCTTTAAACGCACCGATGGTACCGAAACCATCAAATTTGACCCAATCACCAAGATCATCAGCGTGGGCCGCCGAGTTGCATGCCAGTATCGAAATACCAGCGAATATCAGTGGATAGATTTGACGCGCTTTCATATTGCTTTCCTTTATTTTCAAACGAAACATGGGAACACATGGAAGAGGTGATGCAACAAAATTCTGGAATACACAATTTCAGGTTTTGACTACTTTTTTTGCTTTGGTTTTGCTTTGGTTTTGCTTTAGTTTTGCTTGAATGCATGATTCCTAAAAAGGAATAATTCATACTAGCAACATTCACCGCGAGTACAAACTTCTTTCCGCAAAAAAACAATTTTGCTATTTTTTTACAACATTTCTTTAATATTTCGCCAATGGAACTTTTTGCAAGATGCGCTAAAAGACAATAAAACACCCTTAAATTTCATGCTTTCATCCTACTTACTCTATTTCAGACCAACCCCTCCCCCCTATATCGCGACCTCAACTGCTCACTCAACTACTCATTCGACTGCGCTCGCAACGCTCACAAAATACGCAGGTCAGCAAACATATCCAGCACAAAAAAATGCCGGCAAAAAGGTAGTGCGCGCTGCCTTGCACCTTCACCACTTTCAGTTTTATTTTTAACTTCACCATCTTTCTGAAAGTCTGAGTAAGAGTCTCCTTCACCACCATAAAATCTGCGCGTTGTAGATATGCCGCGCTTGTTTAGCGAACGCCATAAACACTCAAGAAAACATGAGTTTCAATATACAGAGACGAAGGACGCGGTATACCATCACAGACGGCGTTTCAGCCGGAGACAAGTAGGAAGCGTCGATCGGGCTAGAAACTAATGCCGAAACTAAGGTAGAAACCAAGGTGGAAAATAAGCACAACCCCGTATCAAGCATGTGAATGCAATTCTCATGAGAGCGAGACGGTGTTCGATATAAACGAGACAAAACGAGAAAAATCAGCAGCTATGACAACTAAACAAGCACAAACCCAATGGGCGCAATTTATGCCCTTGGTCACGGTCTTCTTCTTTTGGGGATTTGTGGCCGCGAGTAACGACATCTTGATTCCTGTCTTTAAGCAAGCCTTTCATCTGACACAAATGCAGAGCCAGTTAGTCTCATTGGCTTTCTACGTGGCCTATACCGTTGGTTCGATTTTGTATTTGATTGTGTCGGCCGTGATCAAAGAAGATTTGATTAATCGTGTTGGCTATAAAAACGGTTTGGCATTAGGACTGGGAATATCGGCACTTGGTACTTTGCTGTTCTACCCCGCAGCGAATATGGGTTCCTTCGACTTGATGCTCGCCGGTTTATTTACAGTTGGCCTAGGTTTCTCTCTACAACAAACGGCTGCCAATCCTTTAGCCATCGCACTCGGCACCGCTAGCACTGGTTCACAACGCCTAACGCTAGCAGGCGGGGTCAATAATTTCGGTACTACTATCGGCCCGTTGATTGTCAGTTTCGCGATCTTTGGTGCGCCGTCTGCGACGAATACAGCGATTAGCATTGAAAGCGTCAAAATTCCTTACTTAGTACTTGGCGCTGCCTTTCTGATTGTTGCTGTGTTCTTGAAATTTTCTGCAATTCCAGACCGCCCACAAACCGTGGATGCAGTTCAAGATAGCGTTCAAACTTCACGTACCTCTGCTTTGCAGTATCCGCAATTAGTGATGGGCATGATCGCCATCTTCTTATACGTAGGCGTCGAGGTTTCAACTGCCAGTAATTTGCCTGCCTACATGGAGAGTAAATTAGGCTTCCTGACAAAAGATATCGCACCTTACATTTCTTTGTACTGGGCGAGCTTAATGATAGGTCGTTGGACAGGTGCGGTAGAGGCTTTTGGATTCGACGCAGGCGCAGCAAAGATCGCAAAATTCTTGGCACCGTATTTGGCATTTAGTGTGTTCC
>CALKVB010000094.1 GCA_937996605.1 uncultured Oxalobacteraceae bacterium
GAAAACAAAAAAGCCCTGCAATGATGCAAGGCTTTGATGTTACAGAATTTAATGGTGGCCTGGGGCGGAATCGAACCGCCGACACAAGGATTTTCAAACTATGGTTCCGAAAACATTGAATTTGAATTCATATGCATTTTAGCCATCAACTATCGAAAAGCCACCATTATCGATAGTCAGCAATACGAAAAAATCAAAAACTGGTGGTCAATTTAATTGTGTTTAGCATTGAAAAAGTTTTCAATAGACCCGCCTCAATGCGTCAATGCTCGACTTTGCAATGCGCTCAAATCGTTGCGCATTCGACTAAAGTGGTAGATCGTATTTTGTCGCAATGACAGATTCGATCATTTTTCGGAAAAAGTATCCGCAGAAATTAAAGCCGGCAATCAAGGTGAAGGTGTAGCCGATTCACCAGACTGTTATCGGCTTAGCTGTCGTTTCCAATGAAAGTTCATCATTAACTTCGATTGACTTGCCATGAGGTGTAATTAAGAGACATCCATTGTCTAAGAGACGAACACCAACGGTAGTCCCCACCGCTATTCCAGCTTCTTGTGCGACAGACTTTGGTATTCGCAGACCCAGCGAATTTCCCCATTTGCAGATAGTAATCATCATTTCCCTCACTAAAAATGTATAGCCAATGTTTATCAGTGAAATTGGTAAGACCTACGGAGATTTTTAATTTTTGTTGGCTCTAAATTGAGATGAGAAAGAGCCATTACTGTAGCCAGCGCTCCCGAGCGAGGCTCTTTATGATTATTCTTTTGGTTATGCTACTAGCATCTATTACTATGCCTTAATTTTGTAAGCTATTGAATTTGTTTATGTTTTGTCTTTGGCTGTCCATTGCGATAACAAAAATCCTGCTTAGAGCAAACGCTAAAGAAACTTTGCATATTCCAGCAAAACAAACTGATAACGGCTATAATTTGCATGAAATGTCAATGAGGATTCATTCAGTGGAACTAATAAATACGACTTTAGAACGCCCATTACGGCCAAAACAAGGCGCCTTGAAGCAAGTGGCGAGGACTTTGCACGCTGGTAAGGTGTATCGTCGTGAGGATTTGGCACAGGTCTCCAATGCGGTTGATCGGCATCTGAGCGAATTAGTTGCTGATGGTTTTTTGAAGCGCTTGGCGCAAGGGCTTTACTACGTGCCTAAGAAATCGGTGTTTGGTGTACTTCCACCGGATGATCATGAATTGGTCACGGCTTTTTTGCGTGACACGGATTTTTTGGTATTCTCCCCATCAAGTTATAACGCTTTGGGCGTGGGTACTACGCAGCTTTATAACAAAACCATTGTTTATAACCATAAACGGCACGGCGTGTTTTCGTTTGGAAATCGTCAGTTTGATTTTCGAGTTAAACCACGGTTTCCGAAAAAGCTCACCTCTGAATTTTTGTTGGTTGATGTGATTAATAATTTAGATGAATTAGCCGAGGATAAGAACCAAGTGCTTCAAATGGTTGAACGAAAACTACCTTTATTCGATCAGGGTAAGTTGAAGCGTGCTGTTTCCGCCTTCGCTTCGGTCGCGACGAAGAAACGTTTTATGGGTTGGTTTCATGCTTGAGCTTTTGCATACTCGCAGCGATTTTAACGAGCTTCTTTCCATTGTCGCGCAGCAGCGCGGGATAGCGCCCGTACTCGTTGAAAAGGATTATTGGATCATGCATTGCCTGTGGGGTTTGCAGCAGTCGCAATTCCAGTTCGAGTTAAAAGGCGGTACATCCTTATCGAAAGGCTTTGGCATTATCCATCGCTTTTCGGAAGATATTGATATTCGCATAGAGCCACCATGCGAGTCGGATGTTAAGATTGGACGGCATCAAGTTAAGCCTGCACATGTCGAATCTCGACGGGCTTATTATGATTGGCTCTCGCAACACATTCATATTTCTGGAATCGAAACTGTTCAGCGCGATACTGCTTTTGATGATGAAAAGATGCGCAGTGCTGGAATACGCTTGTATTACCCTAGTCGAGTCAGTCAGCAGAGCGGTGTGAAGGACGGCATTTTGTTGGAGTTGGGATTTGACGATACTACTCCTAATCGCCCCGTCACTATCTCGTCTTGGGCTTATGATGCAGCCGTTAATGCAGGGGTAAGCATTCAAGATAATCGCGCAATTGATGTACCTTGTTACCTCCCAACTTATACCTTCGTTGAGAAATTGCAGGCTGTATCGACGAAATACCGAATGCAAAAATCGGGGAAGGCGTTTCCTGCGAATTTCATGCGCCACTACTATGATATCTATTGCTTGTTAGCGCTGCCCGAAATTCAAGAATTCATTGGTACACCAGCCTACGAAGCCCGAAAGATTCAGCGTTTTCCGAAAGGGGATGAGTTGGTCGCAGCCAAAAATTACGCCTTTCTTTTAGACGATCATGAAGAGCGAGCAAGGTTCAAAAAAGAGTATCAGAAGACAGCGGCGCTGTATTACAACGGGCAGCCAGAGTTAGAGGAAATTCTTTCTCGCATTGGGCAATTCATCGACAAGATGTAAGTGCTGCTTCGCGTAAGAACCACACGTGTCTAATCTGCTGTGTTTCTTCCCCTAGTGTGTATGTTCTGTCACAACCGATTTCTTCCTTAGATGGTACCTGCAAGAGGCAATTGCCGTTTAAAAGGTACACAGATATTTGCTTCTCCATATTTAACTTTTCCGCTTTGTCTTTAGATTTCGGCGCACCCACCCCAAACTATTCTATTTCCCCATAATATGATCGCAGGCACATTCAGCTTCTTATTTATGTATAGCCAATGGCTATCAGCGACATTGTTTCTGGTTGTGCGCTTGAATTTGTGGTTGTAATGTACGTTGCACAAAAACGCTGCCGAATAGCGTGTCTGGTGCCTCTGATTGATTTTGGCATTGGTGGCTGCTTCACGAAGCAACGTTTGCGAAATGGGGTACATCGTTCGTGGGTTGTAACCTCAGTTCGGCAAGATATGTTTAGAGATGTACACAACTTCTCTAAACATATCGTGGGTACTTAGACGCTAGCGGGACTTTCATTTTCTCGCAGACCGATAAAATACGTCAGATGGCTCTTCGTATACTTTTTAAACCCCTTTGATTCTAAACGTTCCATAAACTGTTTTTTCGTCAGAGGCAAGAAGCTTGGGTTTTGCTTTGCCCAGCCTTTATAGAGCAGATCGTATAGAGTTTTGAGCGCAATCTTATGTCCTTCCTCACGAAGCAGCAAGTCAAAGATAAATGACTCCAAAGGATCGACTTCAGTTTTTTGTTGATTGATT
>CALKVB010000095.1 GCA_937996605.1 uncultured Oxalobacteraceae bacterium
CGCAAGTACATCGCTGAATGTGCGATGTCTCTACAACACTATTGAGACATGACTTGCTTACGCACCTTGTCTAGGCGGCTTACCGTTCCTGATATTGTTTCGACAAAATATGTCTTGCGCTAAGATCGAGTCCCCCGTGCAAGCTGCTACGCGTAAGTTTTGAGCGTTCGCGAGGGCTATCCAGTGGTCTTGAATCTTAAATCGACTTTTTCAAGCGTTCACATTGAAAAAGAATAAAAAAGCGGCTGGGATACCCACAGCCGCTTCTCATCTCCAACAGTAAAAAATTACTTGGTCTTTTTGTCACTCTTCGGATACTTAATCGTCATCTCCTGCAAAATATTGTCAGCATGATCGACTTCTTTCATGACCCACAGCATGTAGCGGATATCCATGTGAATGGCGCGGGTGATCTTGGTGTCGAAGTACCAGTCTTTGGTGATTGATTCGTAAGTGGAATCGAAATTCAAGCCGATTAACTCACCGCGTTTGTTCATCACAGCTGAACCTGAGTTACCGCCCGTGGTGTCGGCGCTAGTCAGGAAGTCGACCGGCACGGTGCCGAGGATAGGATCCTTGAAGATGCCGTAACGCTGTTCGTTAATCGCGGCCAATAAATTCGCGGGGGCGATGAAAGGATCTTTGCCTGTGTGTTTTTCAACGATACCTTCGACCGTAGTGAATGGGCCTTTGGTCACGCCATCACGTGGAGAGTAGGAACCGACGGTGCCGTAAGTCACGCGCAGGGTGCTGTTGGCATCAGGGTACACGGGTTTGCCTTCGCTCTTCTTCCACGCGATCACGGCTTCCATGTATTGCGGGATGATGAAGTCGAGCTGTCCATCGACTTCTTTGCGGCGATTTTCCAAAGACATGCCGATGTCGTGGAGCTTCACCGCCCACTGGATAAAAGCATCATCCGATTGTTGGAACGCAGCGCGATCTTTATCCATCCACGCTAGGCGTTTGGCGGTATCGGTCAAACTTGTTTTTGGATACATCGCAGCGACAGCTTCCACGCTCGGTAGCAAAGCATCTAAACCTTGTGGATGTTTATCGAGCTTCGTGTAACGTTGTAGTGCGGCTTGCAAACGGGCTTGATCGACCTTGGCGACAAAGGATTGCTCTAAGCGCGTGAGGCGGCCTTTGATGAACGCTAAGTCACGTTCTTGGTAACCAGATTCACGCTGTGCGTTCGGTTTTTCTTTTTCGATCGCCAAGCGATACAGAGTGCGTGCGCTATTGAAGAGGTCGCTATTGGTGGCGACGCCATAGGCCAATTCTTCCTGAGATAGCGCCATGTCTTCGGCGATGATGGCATCGAGTTTGGCTAACAAGGTTTTCGCCTCAGCAGGCGACTTGCTAGAGCCGATTAACCAATTGCGGAAGGAGGCATCTTGTGCGTCCTTGATGGCGGCGATGTCTTTGCGGGCGAAGCCGTCGATTAAGCCCTGTGTCTTCTTCAAACGATTATTGATGCCTTTGACCACGCTAGCGTAACGCACTTCATCATCAGCATTGCCTTTGGTCGCGGCTTCGATGGTGGCGATGTCCGCCATCATTTCAGCAGCGCGGACAGGGTAGTCCACATCACGCGCAAAGCGAATTTCAGAAGGCAATTTATAACGGCTGGTACGACCTGGGTAACCGGCTAACAAAATCGGATCGCCATTTTTGATGCCTTCTGCCGAGACTACCAAGAAGTCCTTGGATTTGTACGGTACATTGTCTGGTGAAGGATCAGCAGGTCGACCATCTTTGCCGACGTAGGCGCGCAAGAAGGAATAATCGCCGGTGTGACGTGGCCATTCAAAGTTATCGATGTCGCCGCCGTAGTTACCGATCATATCGGGTGGTGCGTACACCAAGCGCACGTCGCGTATCATCATTTGACGAATGCGGTAGTACTCTAAGCCGCGATGGAAACTCGGTACTGAGCATCGGTAGGCTTTGTCTTGTTCGCAGTCGGCGATGAGTTTTTTGATGCGGCTTTGAATTTGTTCGCGACGTTCACGGCCACTCAAGTTCGCCGCCAAACCTTGTGTGACTTCCTTGGTTACATTGTCGACTTTATCGGTGATGTAAATACGTGTGCTAGCACCGGCGGGCAATTCTTCTGTGCGCGTCTTGGCTAAGAAGCCGTCGTTGATGTAATTTTTCTTGGCGCTGGAATTGCGTTGAATCGCATCGTAAGCACAGTGATGATTGGTCACCACCAAACCTTCAGGCGAGACAAAAGACGCCGAGCAACCGCCAGTGGAGACGATGGCGCTCATAGGATGCTTGGATAAATCAGCCAGTTTTTCGGCAGGAATCGTGATGCCGATTTTTTTGAGTTCGGCTTTCAGTTGCGGGAGTTGATATGGTTGCCATTGGCCTTCGTCTGCAAAAGCCTGTGCGCTGATGGCGAAAAGGGCTGCAGGTAGAACTAGTTTTTTGAACAATTGAATCTCCTTATACGCAAGGCATGAGTTTTTTGACGATTTGTTCTCAATTTGTGCGTGATGTTGTTAGTTCGGTATTGCCATGCTGGCAAAATTGATCGGTATGCTGAGTATTAATGTATTGCGCTTCTGTGTTATATCATTTCGGATGTGGTTTATCACATACAGAAATCGTGAGTATATCGCCCTTCACTTGTCTGAGCGAAGCAGATTTGATTTGCTTCATCATCTTGTCACCATGGGGACCTACCATGTCTGTAAGTTTAAAAACGAGGGAGTTTCGCGTCGATAGGATAAAGAATTAGTCCAAAAAAGCATTCGAAAACGTATCCAAAAACGCAAGCAAAAATAGAGCGCTGTCCCGATCAGGTGCGCAAAATACAGATTTTTTCTTCACATGAAGTGTCTTTTTCTGGTCACGTCGTATTTTTGCTAGTGCAGCTTATCTTTAAGGTAATTTGACTCGAAAAGAAGCGCTAACTGATAGTCTTTGTTTTCTGTGACAGAACTAGTTGTGCTACATTTAATCTTGCTTAAGTGAATCATGTGTTTTCCGTTGGCGATGCACTTTGACTATCACGCATCATCGGATTCGCTCTATAAAAAAAATGCAGTTATCCCACCCAGTAACGTTTGTGTTTAGGCTTTGTTTGCTAATGCTCTTAGCATGTGCTCCCTTGCTTGCGAGCGCGGACGATGTCATGCATGTGATACATCCTGCCGATGAGGAGCCAGGTGATCCAAGATTTAATGATGTGAAAGAAATCCTACGCATGGCCTTGGAAAAAACGGTCCCGGAATTTGGCACCTATAAGTTGCGGGCATCGAGGCAAC
>CALKVB010000096.1 GCA_937996605.1 uncultured Oxalobacteraceae bacterium
ATAAATCGTTGTTGTAGCTTAGCCCTTAAGCTGTCATCACTTAGTTGCTTCCAAAGTGCATCAGCCATCGCTTGTGGAGTTGCAGCAGATTGCAAATATTCTGGCACTACAAATTCCTCTGCCAAAATATTCGGAAGACCCACCCAAGGCTGGTATCCCATATGTTTCAGCACATGCCAAGAAGCTGCCATCATTTTATAGGCGATCACCATCGGTTTCTTAAACAGTGCCACTTCCAACGAAGCAGTGCCGGAAGCGACCAGTACTACATCAGCAGCTGCAATAGCCGTATGTGATTTTCCATCCATCAGCAAAATAGACACATCTTCGAGCTTAGCCTCAAGTATCAGATCAATGAAGTAGGCACGCTGTTTTTGTCCTGCCATTGGCACCAAAATCTGCAGATGAGGATCACGCTCCAATAGGATTTTAGCGGTTTGAATAAATGCTTCAGCATTGTACTTCAACTCCGACATACGACTACCTGGCATTACCGTTACGACGCGCGCATCAGACTCTAAACCCAACTCTTCTCTCGCTGCGGCAACATCGGGCTCCATAGGAATTACCTGTGCCAACGGGTGCCCCACATAGGTTGCCGGAATCCCCGCTTTACGATAAATCTCTTCTTCAAAAGGAAAGATTAGTAGCATGTGGGACACAGCTTGCGCAATCTTATTGATGCGTCCTCCACGCCAAGCCCATATCGATGGGCTAATGTAGTGCATCGTAGGAATTCCCGACTGTTTCAACTGGATCTCGAGGTCTAAATTAAAATCAGGAGCATCCACACCAATAAAGACATCAGGCCTTTCAGCTAACAACTGTTGCATCAAACGTTTGCGAATACCGGAAATCTCTCGGTAATGCAGCAAAACTTCAAATAGTCCACGAACCGACAACTTCTCCATCGGGTAGTCACTAACAAATCCGGATTCTGCCATTCTCGGACCACCAATGCCGTGCATCAGCGAATCCGGCAAACAGGGACGCAAGCCAGATAATAGTCGTGCTGCCAACATGTCGCCGGAAGTCTCTCCCGCGACCATGGAAATAATCGGGCGTGTCAAAGTGAACTCTTCAACAAAACATGCTGCTGATTAACGCACAATACCGCGAGTTGAAGTATCGAGGAAGTTACGCATCAATTGGATATGCTGAGCTACATCAGAAGGCGCTTCAGCAATCTCTTGCTCCAAAGCGGCTTTTGCTTCATCCAAAGTTAAGCCAGACTTATACAAAGTTTTATAGGCCTGACGGATCGCTGAAATCTGCTCGCGACTAAAACCTCGGCGCTTCAAGCCTTCGATATTAATGCCATGTGCAGCCGCTGGATTACCGTTGAGGATCACGAATGGTGGTACATCCTGCGTCAAACTGGTCGACATACCAACCATGGCATGTGCACCAATTTTGCAGAATTGATGCACGTTAGAGAAGCCACCAAGAATAACCCAATCACCAATATGTACGTGACCAGCTAAAGCAGCATTATTCGCAAAGATGGTACGATCACCAACATGACAATCGTGTGCAATATGTACGTAAGCCATAATCCAATTATCGCTACCAACACGTGTCACACCACCATCTTGAACTGTACCCAAATTAAAAGTACAAAACTCACGAACCACATTGCGATCACCAATCTCTAACAAGGTAGGCTCGCCTGCATACTTTTTATCTTGTGGCGCTGCACCGATCGACGAAAACTGGAAAAACTGGTTGTCCTTGCCTATCGTTGTATGACCTTCAATCACCACATGCGGCCCAATCTTAGTACCGGCATCTATACGTACGTTCGGTCCAATAATCGAATAGGCACCAACTTCGACAGAGGAATCGAGTTGCGCTTTGGGGTCAACGATTGCAGTGGAATGAATAGCCATATTATTCTCCGGATGGAGTTTCAGAATTAGCTGCAGCGACTGCTTTTACTTCATCATTTGTGGTACGTAAGGTGCACATCAACTCAGCTTCAACAGCAAGCTGACCATCGACTGTAGCGACTGCTTTATACTTCCAAATGCCACGCGCAATACGCAAAATTTCGACATCCATTTTGAGCTGATCACCAGGACCAACTGGACGTTTAAAACGCACGTTATCGATACCAACGAAATAGACAATCGTATTTTCGTCTGGCTTTTGCCCCATCGTTAAAAACGACAAGATCGCCGCTGTTTGCGCCATGGCCTCAACCATCAACACACCAGGCATTACCGGCTTATTAGGGAAATGGCCGTTAAAGAACTCTTCATTCGCCGTGACATTCTTAATCGCAGTAATTGTTTTACCGCTTTCCCATGTCAAAACACGATCAACCAATAACATCGGATAACGATGCGGTAAGTATTGTTTAATTTGATTGATATCCAGAGTTTTGCTGATATTTTCCATATGCTTCTTTATTGATGAATTAAAATTAGTAAGGCCTAGACCATGTTAATTGGTCTTAGTGAGTTTTAATTTCGCTTGATTGACACTTTCTATTCTTGTTCTTTTTTACCGTCGCTCGCGCTGTGTTTAATTGCCTTTTCAATGACCCTAAGCTTCTCGCGCATCGATCCCAAGTTACGCACGATAGCGGCAGTCTTTTCCCAATCAGCATTTTTGGCGAGCGGGTAAAAACCAGTATATTGACCAGGCTCAAGAATTGAACGTGACACCATACTTCCCGAAGATATATGAACATTATCAGCGATCGTCAAATGACCTAATACCATGGCTGCCCCGCCAAATGTACAGTTTTTCCCGATCTTAGCACTGCCAGCAACCCCAACACATCCCGCCATGGCAGTATTTTCACCTATATGACAGTTATGGCCTATTTGAATCTGGTTATCGAGACGGACATCTTCCGCGAGCACGGTATCGCCCAGGGCTCCGCGGTCAATCGTGGTGTTTGCCCCGATTTCGCAATCATCGCCGATGATCACGCCGCCCAGTTGCGGCACCTTTAGCCACTGGCCTGCTTCCATCGCAAGTCCGAAACCTTCCGCACCGAGAACGGCACCAGGATGTATGAGTACACGCTGGCCGATCTGCACGCGTGTTACCAAGGTGACGCGGGCGACGAGTTCGGCCGACGGGAGGCCGAAATGGAAGCTCACCACCGGCGGGCGGAAGGCTTCGATGAGTCCGGCCAGTTCGGCGCTGAACGGCGTGCGGCCCGGCCCGGCGGGAATGGCGGCCGGGTCGATGGCGTGCTCGCGGTAGAAGGGGGCGAGCGTGGCACGCCACGCCGCCTCCCGCGCGGCATCCGGCTCGGGCGGCC
>CALKVB010000097.1 GCA_937996605.1 uncultured Oxalobacteraceae bacterium
AAATTAACTTTGAAGCGCAATTAATTGCTTTCCGTGTTGGCTTCTGTATTTTCCGTTTGTGTTTCTTTATTCGTATTGCTGCGTTGTGCTTTGCCGCTGCCCAGTAAAGCAGAACCGATAAAGCCGCCATCTGCTGGTGGGGGAGCGATGATCACAGAAATCTTGTCAGACAACTTGTCTGCCATGGTTTTTTGAATCAGCAATGGGTGTTTCGTCAATAAGGCACCATCGCGTTCTAATTGCGCGCTCGATACTTTGCCGACCAATTCTTGGCGATAGGCTTCAGCATCAGCTAACTTGCGACGAGAATCTGCTTCACCTGCGGCTTCAATCAAACGTGATTGCGCATTGCCTTCTGAAGTTTTAATCATCGAAATTTTGGCTGCTTCTGCTTCCAATTGACGCTGTTCGATTTGTTTTTGCTTAAACGGTAAAACATGTTTCATCGCTTCTTCTTGCGCTTTCGCTGCGATCACTTGTTCATTGCCTGCCGCTTCTGCTGCTTTTTCACGACGCACTTTTTCTGCTTCTGATTCCAATGCCGATTGTTTAACCTGTTTCTCCTTGAGCTCCAAGGTGTAGCGCATTTTTTCACTCTCTAATTCTTCGGCCAACAGTTTTTCCATGCCGCGTTTGTAGTCTTCGGGTAAGTCAATTTTGCCTATCATTACCGCATGCAAAATGATGCCTTCTGCTGCTAATTTAGGTTTCAACTCAGATTCGATGACTTGTTGAATTTCACCGCGTTTTGTGGAAAAAATTTCTTTAACCGTGTAGCGTGTGAAAGCCTTGTACATCACACCTTGCACCATCGGTTCGACAATTTCCGCATTCACGTTTTCTGGTAAACCTTTTGTATTACTGATCAGCTTGCTTGGGTCGATGGCGTAACGTACCGCCAAGTCAACGCCAAGTGATAGGCCTTCTACCGATTGAAATGGGGCATCGTTGCTGGCGCTTGTTTTTGATGGGCGATATAACTGATCCTGCAAAGAAAATTTTCGTAATTGAAATAAGCCAGGAATAACGATCACACTACCTTCGCGGAAGGCTGTGACATTACCGGTCAGTTGGTTGGAACGAATACCAATCTCACCACGGCTCACCGTTTTGAGTGGAGGATGTTTATACAGACCGTAGGCAAACAAACTGACTGCGCTGATTACACCTAGGCTTGTGAGCATCTTCTTTGTGATCAAGGGCCGACGTTCTTTGACCTGAAACTCCGCTGGGTATTCATTTTGATATCCGCTGTCTTCCGTCGAAGGCGGCTCTTTATCGAAACCGCTTGGTGCGCTGTAGCTTGGATTTTTGCTACCGAAAAGGGAGGCGAAGCTTGAACGAACTGCACTTACGATAGTTTTTAAACGATTGCTCATGGTGATCTCCTAAGTAATTTCAATTGGCGTTTCGGTTTGTTTGGGGACTGACTTAGTGGTCTTTCCTTGAGACGTATCTTGCGCTTAGCCGACAAGAGCATTCAATGCCATCGACGGGTGAAAATCGTCGCAAATGCGGAAAGAAAACGGCGGCTTGGGAGTAGACGGAAGACCTTGTGAAGAAAAACTCACAGCGGAGAACTGACTTTTGCCCCAAAAAAAGGGATACTGCTGAGGTATAGCGGTTTGAGGTTGTGCGTAGCGAAGACCGCGCGGGAAAAATAAATGATTGGAGTAGTGAGGGATGTCTGTAATGTCAGAAATTAGGGTAGCGGTCATCGAAGATGATTTGCCCACGAGCAATCAGTTCAAAGCTTGGATAGAAGCGGCTAAACCCGGTATTCACATAGATCAATGGTTTAATCGTGACGATGCTGAAGCAGCTATCGACCGTGAACAATACGACTTAGTGGTATTGGATATTGAATTAGGACGTGAACGACATGCGGGCGTGGCGATCATTAATGCCATCAATAAGAACATCAGTCGCGACGGCCAAGCGACGCCTGTATTGGTAGTCTCTGCCATGCCAGCGACGATTTACCGCAGCATTATGAAAGCCTTGGATGCTTGGGATTATTTGCAAAAAGCGACCTTTGAGGAAGCTGACTTCATTGAAACTTTCTTGGACATGTTGCGCGCCGTAAGAGAGCGCCGTCAAACAAAGAGTGAGATTAAGAAAGATGCGATGAAGGAACCGGCTAAGAGTGGTGAAGCCTTGACCATGGATCCGCTACGGCAGCGCACGCCGATGTGGCGCGGACAAAGAATTAATTTGCCGCTGACTGCGCAACGTATCCTTGCAGTGATGTTGGAAAAACGTGGACAAGTTGTGTCTTATGATGATCTGTATGAAGTAGTGAAGAGCGGCCGGAATCGCGACAATATTCGTAAGCACGTGAGCACCATACGCGATGCATTCCGTGAAATTGATCCTGAATTTGAAGGGATTGAAAATGTTCCTATGCGAGGGTTTCGCTGGGTTGAGGAAACATGAAACGCTTGCTCTTAGCTAGTTACCGTCTACGCATTATCTTTCGTAGTGTATTTTTGCTTTTGGCATTGGCAACACTGGGGCTTGCGCTCTCATTATTACAGCAAGAAAAGCAACTAAGTTACAACAATTATCAAGCGAACTTCAACAAGACGGTGAGTCAAATTACCGCAACTTTGCGTCATCCTGCTGGACAGTTGGCGCTGTTGAACCCACCTTTGGATCAAGATGCTGCTAGCTTGCATCCACTTTTATTGCCATTTTCTGCTTTAGATTTTGATGACCAAAGTAAAGTGCAACAGGCGATCGCCATGTCCGGTTGCCTGTTGCAATATGGTAATGATGGCTCGCTCTGTGTGGGGATAGGAAATAACCCTTGGGCAGGTGGCTTTATCTATGTGGCGGGAAGTTTTAATAGCGCGGCCTTGATGTCGCATCCGCGTGGTCAGTTGATTAAGGATGAAGCGCATCGCATTCGTGTCAGCGTTGCTTTGCGCGGACAACATTATCAATGGATTGCACCATTCGAAGAGGAAATTAGTACTCGTCCTAACGCTGGGATTCGTGGACGTTGGGTTGGTTTCTTGGAATCTGAAGTTGCGAAACCTGGTTCGCGGCCTGTGCGTGATTTTCGTGGATGGGCGTGGCAAAAAGCCGTATGTAATGACGCAGATAAAGATGGTAAAGATCTCAATTGCGAGCGCAATACTTTTTTCTCCTTACGCTTGCCAATCGCCGTTTTGCAGGAAGCACTATTTGAAAAGAAACGACCTGTTTGGCCACCGCAGGATTTAGAGCAAATTCAGGTTGAGCTGGCTGTCTTAGCGCCGGAAAGTGAGATTCCTCTTCTTGATAGTAAATCTGTTCCGAGCGCAACGCCATTTTCACTGAATGATCTCAATGCTTTATTGCTGCCAGGCGAAAGCTTGGTCTTGCGTAAATCTTCGGATAAGAAAGAAGTCATACGATTACTTGGCAAGGTCGAGCAAGAGGAGGAATCATGGAACGTGCTCACGCGTTTGATTCGACGCTTGCCGGTCGATGAGTTTGCTACGCCTTTGGAAAGCAAAGAACTCATCAGTACACCTCTCGATAATTATGAATTGATGATGAAGGGAGATGTTCGAAGCATCAGTAAAAGTTTGAGTGTAGTGGCGACACGTGTGTCTTGGTTTGTTGGGGCGATGTTGTTGGCGCTTTTGTTGGCGTGGCTGCTAATTGAAATTAGTATTATTCGCCGTATTACTTTATTGACTCGAAGGGCAGCCGCGCTGTCACGTACGATGAAAGGGGCAGGGGAGTTAGATCAACTCGATGTCAGTGACCTACGCAGCCCTGATGAGCTCGGGGTGTTAGCAAGTGGCTTGCATGATTTATTACGTCGGGTCAAAGAAGACGTCGAGCGAGAGACCATTCGTACCGAACAGGAGAAACAAATGTGGCATGCAGTTGGCCATGAAATTATGTCGCCCTTGCAAAGTTTGATGGTCTTGCATTCAAGTGCGGAAGATGAAAGTCATCGTTATATCAGCCGCATGCAACAGGCGATTAAAGTTTTGTATGGTAGTGCTACGCCAAGTGAAGCATTTCAATCAACGGTG
>CALKVB010000098.1 GCA_937996605.1 uncultured Oxalobacteraceae bacterium
TTAACAATAAAATCAGTATTTAATTCTGAGATCACTGACTCGAGGTCATCATCGTTCTCAATGCCATCACCGCCATGCCACCAATTCGATGAGTGCGACTTCAAATTTTTACGAATATAAAACAATAGCAATACGATTACACAAATCGCAAAAAAGGCGACCGCGGCCAATAAAATCAACCAAAAATCAAATTGTGATTTTTTTTGTAGATCATCTAGCGCAGACTTATCTTTCACACTCTGCTGGCGCAAATTTTCCGTCTCACGTTTAAGTTTTGCAATTTCCGCCAAATCGTCTTGCTTTGAAATGGGTGCTGCAATCGTAGGCACTTCGTCTCTAAGTATCGCGGCCATCCGTGCCTGCGCAGCACGCAACTCTTCGTTATTTTGCAAAAGTTGTTGTCCAGATTCGCTACTTAAAACATCGCTCATCCTGAGACCTTGCGGTAAATTCGGAAGAACCACTTCATCTGAAAGTTTGAGAACATCACGTACCACCTTCGATGACTTCTTGCTCACTTTTGCTGAAGCGGTTTGGGGCAAAGGAACAACAGAAGTAGGCTCTGCAGTCGCTACAGATTCTTTAGATTTCTTATTGCGCGTTTGACTACTACTCGCCTTCGTAGCAGCTTCCGTGTTCGCACTTGGATTTTTGGCAGTGACCTCAGGCAGGCCGGCAAACGGCGATTCATCACGCATTTGCAAATTTGAAACGTGGCTTGCATCAGGCGGATCAAGCAAGATGGAAAATTCACGATGCAATTGGACTTCACAATTGACGTCCACAATCAGGATCACAGCTGGCTCGTTTATTGTTTGCTTGGTGGTAAAGCTCACAGCTCGCTTGTTTTGACGCTGATAAAAAGTGACATTTACACTTGCCAGAAAAACACCATCAATAGAATTGACTCGCGCGCGCAAACACGAGGTGTTCAAAACTTCAGACTCGGATCCAAGTATCTCAGAATGAGCCAATAAAGTTTGGCCTAAGCTCGATCGAACACGAACCTCACCCAAACCCAAGGCGAACGAATACGAAGTCAATCCGCAAAATAGCGAAACAACCACAATCAAACTTACTAAGATACGTTGCATTGTTACTGAAATAATTTTTCCCTCGGGAGTCATGAATTTTTTAATCTAATTATTTTCCGTCCGGCACTTTTCGCAATGTTACTTCTTTTATATGTAGATTCAAAGAAAAAATCTTCGGATATTGGTTAAAGAAAGTAACTTTACTCATAAATAAAACAGCACATGCATTTTCATAATTAAAGTTACTACTCAATACGACAATAGAACAATTGAGCAATTTTGCCGTAGAAAAATCGAATTACTTAAGGCGCTCGATCATCTTCTTCGCAATACCCCGAATTATATTGACTTCTTCGACTTCGAGTTGCGTGCGAGCAAACAATCGTTTCAGTCTAGGCATTAATTTTTTAGGATTTTCAGGATCCAAAAAGTCAATCTTAATAAGTGCTTGCTCAAGGTGCTCATACATTCCTTCAATTTGTTGGCTCGAAGCTAACTCACCATTAAAGCCTATTTTTGCACTCTGTGCGTCGCCGTCTAGTGCCCCTGAGCGTGAAATCAATGCCATGCGAGTCTCATAAGCCAATACTTGTACCGCTTGTGCTAGATTTAGTGAAGAGTATTGAGGGTTTGCAGAAATATTCACCAGCGCATTGCATTTACTCACAATCTCATTCGGTAGTCCGAAACGCTCATTTCCGAAAACGAGAGCAGCATCACGATCCGATAGCGACATAAAGCGAGAAGAAAACTCTCTACTATCCAACACAGGAGGAGAAAATTCACGAAGTCGTGCACTGACAGCAACGACGAATGAACAATCTTGTATTGCCTCTGCAACTGAGCTCACGATTTTTGCATTTTCTAGAATATCTTGCGCTCCACTCGCGAAAGCAACCGCTTCTGGCTGAGTTAACACATCATCAAACCTTGGACTTACAAGATACAGTTGACTGAACCCC
This sequence comes from uncultured Oxalobacteraceae bacterium, assembly GCA_937996605.1. GTDB lineage: Bacteria > Pseudomonadota > Gammaproteobacteria > Burkholderiales > Burkholderiaceae_D > Undibacterium. The sequence continues at coordinate 1,997 of CALKVB010000098.1, forward strand.
ATCGTTTTCATCGCCCGCGCCGCGGCACCCACATTTCCAGGGTGACTGGTTTCTACCAACACAAAACGAAGTTGTTCAAATTTATTTTCTGCGTGCATGCGTTTTAATAATATATAAAAATAATTCGTGCAATAACATTGCAATAACATCAAAGGCCCCAGTTACTTTCTTAATTGGGGTGCGAAGTCAGCCTGCGCTTTACTTCCATACTAAGGACTTGAATTTCCCCTAGAAAGTCGGCAAATTCCCGATAATAATCAATAATTTGAGTTAAAATACGAAGTTCAGCTATCGACTATTAATAATGTCGCATAGCACCGCTCTTTAATTTAATCTTTGCGCGAAACGAAAACACATCGTAGTTTTATCACTGCGTATGCGATAACGTGCCGCCATTTTAACGGAAACTCACATGCACCCAATGCTTAATACGGCAATTAAGGCCGCTCGTCGCGCATCAACGATTATCAATCGTGCTTCGTTTGATATTGATCGCGTACAAATCAGCGAAAAACAAAACAATGATTTCGTCACTGAAGTAGACCGCGCAGCTGAAGCCGCCATTATTGAGGTGCTGACAACCGCGTATCCCGACCACGCGATTCTTGCAGAAGAATCTGGCGCATCTAAAAATCTCCACGACGAAAACGAAAATGTATGGATCATCGACCCACTCGATGGCACCACCAATTTCATTCATGGATTTCCACAGTACAGTATCTCCATCGCTTTGCAACAAAAAGGCGTCATTACGCAAGCTGTGGTTTACGACCCAACACGCAATGAATTATTCACGGCCTCAAAAGGCGCCGGCGCATTCCTCAACGACAAACGGATCCGCGTGACGAAACTCGACAAAATTGCAGACGCTTTAATTGGCACAGGGTTCTCTGGTCGCGACATGTCGAAAATCGACGAATATATGGAGATGTACAAAATTATGACGCAGAAATGTCAAGGCTTGCGTCGTCCAGGTTCAGCAGCCCTAGATTTAGCCTATGTCGCCATGGGGCGCCTTGATGGCTTCTTCGAAAAAGGCCTGTCGCCTTGGGATATCGCTGCAGGTTCATTATTGGTCACAGAAGCGGGTGGTATCGTTGGCACATTCGCAGGTGAATCCGACTATTTGTACAAGGGCGATGTGCTAGCTGGCACACCAAAGGTCTTTGCACAGATGGTGAACGCGTTACAAAGTTTCGCAAAATAATTGCATTACCCACGCCGAAGCGTTCCATAATCAACGACATTTTGATGGACGCTTCGGTCGCTTGATAGCAGCACACAAATCCGGTTTGCGTTCCGCAAACGGTTTGTTTTTATAGAAATTAGCATGACCACATTTTCAGATCTCGGTCTTTCCGAGTCCATTGTTCGCGCAGTGACCGAACACGGCTACACCTCTCCTACCCCGATTCAGGCGCAAGCAATTCCCGCTGTAATTAGAGGGGGCGACTTACTTGCTGGTGCACAAACCGGTACGGGCAAAACCGCAGGGTTCACCCTTCCCTTACTCGAACGACTCTTGCGCAGCAAACTGGTTCCAAAGAATAAGACGGACAAACGCCCTATCCGTGTACTTGTCCTAACACCGACGCGTGAACTTGCCGCGCAGGTCGAAGAAAGCGTACGCACCTATGGCAAACATACTCCACTTAACTCAGGTGTGATTTTTGGCGGCGTTGGCATCAACCCGCAAATCAAATTATTAAAGAATGGCGTAGACGTCCTCGTTGCAACACCAGGTCGTTTGTTGGATCATCACCAACAGAACACCATTGACCTCAAAAACATTGAGATCTTGGTGCTTGATGAAGCAGATCGCATGTTGGACATGGGCTTTATTCACGACATCAAAAAGGTCTTGGCAATCCTACCTAGCAAACGTCAAAACTTATTGTTCTCGGCAACATTTTCTGATGATATTAAAGCACTCGCTGACAAATTACTCAACAACCCAGCCATGATCGAAGTGGCTCGGCGCAACTCGACAGTAGAAGTCATTGCACAAAAAGTCCATCCTGTCGACCGCGACAAGAAACACCCCATGCTGGCACATCTCATCAAGACGCAAAATTGGTCACAAGTTTTAGTATTCACCCGCACTAAACATGGCGCCAACAAGCTGGTTGAACAATTGGCGCGCGATAGCATCAACGCGATGGCGATTCATGGTAACAAGAGCCAATCAGCACGCACCAAGGCTTTAGCGGAATTCAAAGATGGAAGCCTAACCGTTTTAGTCGCAACGGATATTGCCGCTCGCGGTATCGACATTGATCAATTGCCACACGTAGTGAATTACGATTTGCCAAACGTACCTGAAGATTACGTCCATCGTATCGGCCGTACAGGTCGTGCTGGTGCCACTGGTGAAGCAGTCTCTTTGGTGTGTGTGGATGAATTCAAACTGTTAGCCGACATTGAAAAGTTCATTAAACGTCAAATCCCCCAAGAAATTATCGACGGCTTTATCCCTGACCCGAATGCCAAAGCACAACCAATACAACTGCGCAGTTTTCCGCAGCCAGGGCAAGGACGTGGTCACAGCAATAGCGGGCGTAGCACCAACGCCAAGACTGGCAACCGACCTGCCACCACCACCGCCAACAAAACTAGCCGCGGCTCAACACCAAAGCCACAGGGCGCAAAACCAGCATTCAAACAAAATACGCCGCGTCGCTCAGGTGGGCGCGGTGGCGCCTAAGATAGCTTAAGTCGCCATCAAGTAGACAATAAGAACGGGCCGTACATCAGTACAGCCCGTTTTTTTTAAAGCAATTTGCTAACGCAAACTGAATCTAAAAGTTGAATACAAAACCAAGGTTTTTCTGCGCAATTGCGCTATGATTTCGCACTTAGCGCATTCACGCCGACTATCCTTTTCAAAAAGAAGAATCCAACATTATGGCAGCAGTAGAATCGAACCACACTCCAATGATGCGGCAGTACCTCTCGATTAAAGCGGATTACCCAGACACACTGGTGTTCTATCGCATGGGTGATTTTTACGAATTGTTTTTCGATGATGCCGTCAAAGTATCGCGAATTCTCGGCATCACGCTAACCCAGCGCGGTAGCTCTAATGGTGAACCGATTAAAATGGCGGGTGTACCATTTCATTCCTTAGAACCATATTTGGCTAAGTTGGTAAAAATCGGTGAGTCAGCTGCGATCTGCGAACAAATTGGCGACCCTGCCACCAGCAAAGGCCCAGTTGAACGAAAAGTAATGCGTGTCATTACACCAGGCACCTTGACCGACACCGATTTATTACCCGAAAAGTCAGAGCGCCCCTTACTCGCCGTTGCCTTAATCACACAACGTAAAACGATCACCGTTGGCTTGGCTTGGTTATCGCTTGCCAGTGGCGCCTTAAAATTGATGGAGTTCAGCACCGATGATAAGTCTCTAAGGGCGCGCCTCCAACATGAACTCGAACGCATCTCCCCAGCCGAAGTTTTATGTTCCGCCGGCGCAGGCCCTCTTGATGAAATTCGACCCGAATTGCCGGGCAAATTTTCCGAAGTCCCAGATTGGCATTTCGATTTAAAACAAGGTCAAAAGGCTTTACAAGATCAACTCGCCACTGCTTCATTATCTGGTTTTGGTGTCGAAAATTTTGGTGCTGCATTGGGGGCTGCAGGTGCATTGCTTCGCTATGCAGAATCTACCCAAGGACGAGGCTTAAAACACGTCAATGCGTTGAGTGTTGAGGATGAAAACGAATTTATTGGCCTCGACAGTGCCACCCGTCGTAACTTAGAGTTGACCGAAACCCTACGAGGTCAGGAATCACCTACTTTATTTTCTTTACTTGACCACTGCCGCACGGCGATGGGTTCGCGCCTACTACGCCATTGGCTTCATCATGCAAAACGCGATCAGAATATCGCACGTGGGCGCCACCAAGCGATTCATGCATTGTTACAAGCCGACGCCACCAACGGCCTCTCAACTACCTTAACATCGATCCCTGATATCGAACGTATCACCACGCGTATTGCCTTACAATCCGCACGACCACGTGACTTGGCTGCATTACGCGACGGCATACAGCACCTTGGCACAGTCCGAAGTTATGTTTCCATGTGCATCAAAAACCATGAACCAACACTACTCACACAAGCACTCAACGATTTAGCAACGCCGGTCGAATGCCTTGATTTACTGGAACGCTCGCTGATGCCACAACCCGCAACCATGGTGCGCGACGGCGGAGTAATTGCTAGTGGATTTGATACAGAATTGGATGAACTCAGGTCACTATCAGAGAACGCTGGTCAGTTCCTGATCGACCTTGAGACTTCAGAACGCGCGCGCACCGGTATCGCCAATTTGCGAGTCGAGTACAACAAGGTACATGGATTCTATATCGAAGTAACCAATGGCCAAGCCGACAAAGTTCCAGATAATTATCGTCGTCGCCAAACCTTGAAAAATGCAGAACGGTATATCACGCCAGAGCTCAAAGCATTTGAAGACAAGGCACTGTCGGCCCAAGAACGCGCACTGGTGCGTGAAAAAGTCTTGTATGAAAAACTTCTACAAGATTTACTACCGCACATACAAACGCTACAAGCAATTGCACACGCTTTAGCCCAGGTCGATACACTGTCCAGCTTGGCAGATCACGCCCTGAAACATAACTGGTGCGCACCACAATTAGTCAGTGAACCAACGCTCGATATAGTTCAAGGTAGACATCCTGTGGTTGAAAATCAAATCGAGCGCTTCATCGCGAATGACTGTCAATTGTCCGCGGAAAAAAAATTACTCTTGATAACCGGCCCCAACATGGGCGGTAAATCTACCTTCATGCGGCAAACGGCCTTAATTACCTTGTTAGCGTATGTGGGCAGTTATGTCCCCGCAAATAGTGCAATTATTGGCCCAATCGACCGCATTTTCACTCGTATTGGTGCCGCCGATGATTTAGCGGGTGGTCGCTCTACTTTTATGGTTGAGATGACAGAATCCGCCGCTATTTTGCACAGCGCTACTGAGAATTCCTTGGTACTGATGGACGAAGTTGGCCGTGGCACCTCGACCTTCGATGGACTAGCCTTGGCATGGGCAATTGCACGCCACCTCATCACTGCGACGAAAAGCTTTACTCTATTTGCAACGCACTACTTCGAGCTCACTCAACTACCTGACATACATCCTAGTGCACAGAACGTACATTTATCTGCGATTGAGCACAAGGAGAATATTGTGTTCTTACATGCTGTTCAAGCTGGCCCTGCATCGCAAAGTTATGGTCTTCAGGTTGCGCAGTTAGCAGGTATTCCTCAGCCTGTCATTCGCGCCGCCCGCAAGCATTTGGCAGATCTCGAAGCACAATCTTTGCAAAGCACATCACAGTTCGATTTATTTGCAGGAGCAAATCAAAGTATTAATGAGGAAGCTAACTGCGATGAAGTAATCTCAGAGTCTCCACTCTCGGTTGCATTGAAAGATTTGGATCCAGATGCTATGACACCGCGCGAAGCTTTGGATGCCTTATATCATCTCAAATCGATCGCACGCGCAGAAGAGTAAATCAAGTAAACCAATGAAATTAGCAAGCTTAACGCTGCTGAAATTTGTGATCTTAAAATTTTTATGCAAAACAAATTCAATAGCGTGTCAATATCTCTGAAAAAGGCACTCGACGATCAATTGCTATTTGCTCTAGGAATACATCACCACGATAAACCTTCCAGCCTCTCACATCATAAGCAGAAGGAAAGTTTTTTAAATTAGCATCGTATTCCCAAGTTCCATACCAACTATCAAGTTGATCGTCGGATTTCCCACGTTGAATTTCAATTGCATACGTTACTCGCATTCCTTGACGACGTAAATTTCCGTAAACTTTAGGCAAGTGGTTTCCCTGCCCCCGATCCAAATTCAGATCGTGCTGAGCAACTGGCGTATTTTCATACTCTCTGAGTTGACAAGGAATACCGATGTTTGGGAACATATTTTTTCCAGCTGACCACATCGGACTTTCTACTGCGAGACCAATCTCCGCGAACTCAGATGGTTTGGAATTATCATTTGCGTGGAAGAGCCTAATACCATTCTTGAGCCTAATCATACTTTCGATTCGCCCATCAAAGTTGGTCTGCATCCATTCTGCATTACCGTAAAGACGCCATTCGGCCATGCTCGATACCGCCCCATTGCGTTCACTCCTCTTGAGATAGTTTGCATCTTTCCAAGAAATAGCGCGATCACATCGCTGCGCATTGGCGAACAAAAGCTGAAAATTCAAGAAAATAAATATGAAGAAAAATTTCATCGTTCAATATTTGATTGCTTTGAAACTTGATGAATTCAGAAAATAAATACCCATAAAAAAACTCCAGCTCAATCAAAATTGATCAAGCTAGAGTTTAGAGAAGGTTCAAACGTCTTAGTTCATGCCACTACTTCTGCAAGATTTAATTAATGTAACTGGACTGTACGAAACTCGCCATCTTCATCATCTTCATCATCATGGTGGTGACCATGCGCACCATGCACATGTCCATGTGCAATTTCTTCTTCAGTCGCTGCACGAACATCAACAACATTCAACGTAAAGCGCAACGCGATACCCGCCAATGGATGATTACCATCAAGCACTACTTTATCCTCAGCGATTTCAGTAACGGTAAAGATCACACTTTCGCCATCTTCACTCTCCTCTGGTGTTCCTTCAAATTGCATCCCAACTTCAATTGGCGAAGGCAAACGATTACGCTCTTCCACTTTAACTAATTCAGCGTCGTAATCGCCAAATGCATCCTCTGGCTCAACCTGTATCGTTTCGTTGAAGCCTACCGTCTTACCATCCAGTGCTTCCTCGATCTTTGGCAATGTGTTCTCGTAGCCACCATGAAGGTACACCATTGGCTCCTGACCTTCCTCAATCAGATTACCGAGCGTATCGGACAAACTGTATTCGACCGTCACAACGGTATTTTTGGCAATTTTCATACTATTTCCTTAATATTTTCAGATCTTTTGCGTTACCTCGCACATTATACCTTCCTCCAGCAGCGACTATGATTTATCCTGCCAGAACTTTTCCATATTCACGGATTTTCAGCATCATGAAAAAAACATCTCAAGCATTGACTTTACTAGGCGGCATAAGCGTTGAAGAGTTCTTTGCGACTTATTGGCAAAAAAAACCTCTTTTGATAAGGCAGGCAATACCAGGATTCAAGGCCCTTTTCTCACCTGAGGAACTGTTTGAGATGGCTGCTCGAGACGATGTTGAATCGCGTTTAATCTGTTTTTTTGATCAACACTGGGACATGCAAAATGGTCCCATTTCCAAAATCCCTCTCAAGCAAAAAAAGGACTGGACTTTACTGGTTCAAGGCGTGAACTTGCACCAACAGAAAGCCGATGAACTTTTACGCCAATTCCGTTTTGCGCCAGATGCAAGACTTGATGATTTAATGATTAGTTACGCTCGTGAAGGTGCAGGTGTTGGTCCACATTTTGATTCATATGATGTGTTCTTGTT
>CALKVB010000099.1 GCA_937996605.1 uncultured Oxalobacteraceae bacterium
TCATGGAGTTTGTAATTGAACTCGATAGCGCACCTTTATTGCTGCAAAATTTGATTGAACGAGCATGCGCCCGGTCTTTGTTAGCGTGGCAGATTAGCGGTTTCGTCCAACAATACATTCGCCTATCGACCATCGCTTGGTTTGTTAGTTCGCACCGCTGTCTTCTTTTAAGGCGTCGCATTTGCCTTATGGTGATGTGATCTTTCATCAGTTACTAGGAGTTCAAATGCGTCATCCCATCCAGATATTTGCCCTATTTTGTCTTTTTCTGGTGGCCTGTACTACGCCGCAACAAAAAAACTACGTGACTCCTAATCGCTCACAACTTGAGGATTACCTGGTTTTTGCAAAGGACGCTGAAGGCGTAGGGGAAGGTCTAATGCGATTGGCACCAGCACACTGGGACTACATCGATGGTTTCGCGCCTGCACTGATTGCTCGCGGTCCACTGCTATCTCAAGGTGGCTCGGAGCATCGAGGAAGTATTCACGTTCTCAAAGCTGAAAATGCTCATGCTGCAGAGCGTTTTGCAAAAGAAGAGCCGTATTATTTGGCAGGCTTTTACTCTAATGTAAATGTTATGAGCTAAAGCATGGCTTCTACCACAATTAATATCCGATATGACATGCCGGAAAAAGGCTGGCAGGAAATAGCGCAGCTTTACTCCACCATGCCTGGCTGGCTCGGCTTTGTTGTGCAGGGTTGTCCGGCTTGGCAAATTTCCGATAAGCAGAGTCAAACCATGATTGCGTCAGTCGAGCCATCAGGTTTGGTCTTTGAATATCCAGAAGCCACAAAAGAAGTTGAAAATTGGTTGGTGCTGTTTTGCAAAAGAGCAACGGAATGTCTCGGATATGAAGTCAAAGATGCAGAGTCTTAAAGCTCATAACAAAACGTTCAAAACCGCTCCACTTCGTTCCGCTGGACCCGCTTGCGCTTCGCTCCAGCGGGCCTTTTAACTTTGCGTTATACCTTTTAGAAATCTTCTTGGGCAAACCATGTGGGAGCGTCAACCAATTGTTCCAATTGGCGTAAGTACATTCCTGTTGGCAAGATGGCCGGCACGTACCTGTACAACGACGCAAATTGAGCAACTTACCTCAGCCGCGATCGCAAATAAGAGCTGGGTGTTCCTTGGAATGCTTTTGTCGTCTGATGGGGAATGTATTGGCGTAGCTGGTGCGGCAGATCTTGATGCAGTAGCGAGCCAAACAGTGTTGAAGGAACTGCTTGAACGCAGTGGACTTCGTGCAGATTCCATTGAGCCTAGCCATTGGCGTAGGGGGGGACGACGGTAAGAACGGCCCACCAAGTGCGGGGTCAAGTCTTGGTATGCAAAACCCAATTAGACTGCAAAACCCAATTAGACAGCCATTTAAATGGACCCAAATTGGAGAGCCAAGTTGGACATTCATTCAGCCCAAATTGGACCAGCCCATAGCCCAAATTGAACATACATCATGATCAATTGGACAGCCATCTCAAAAAGCAATAAATTATTAAATTATCTTGCAATTTAATAATCATTAATCTAAGCTAAAGGCACTCTCAAATCTTTTTAAAACGGCGGAGGTGGCTGATGCCAATGGCGCGTAGTCGTTATGTCTCTTTGGAGGCAACACCGTATTATCACTGCATAGGGCGCTGTGTTCGTCGTGCTTTCTTGTGGGGTAAAGATCATTTCTCTGGGCGAGATTTCTCACATCGTAAAGCCTGGGTGGTCGAGCGTTTGGCCGAGCTCTCAGAGGTGTTTGCGATGACGGTGTGCGCGTATGCAGTCATGTCTAACCATTACCATCTGGTGCTGCATGTCGATCGTGAGGCCGCGGAGAAGTTAAGCCAAGAGGAAGTGCTGCAACGCTGGTCTCGTTTGTTTAATTTGCCCTACATTCTTGATCAGCTTATGCAAGGCAAACATCAAGATGCCGCGACAAGGCGAGTTGCGGATGAGTTGGTCGAACAATTACGTGCTCGCTTGTACGATATTTCTTGGTTCATGCGCTGTTTAAATGAATCGATCGCACGACGAGCGAACGCCGAAGATCAGTGTACTGGCAGGTTTTGGGAAGGACGTTTTAAGAGCCAGGCAATTTTAGATGAAGCTGGTTTGCTGGCTTGTTGTGCCTATGTTGACCTCAATCCGATACGCGCGGGCATTGCCGATCTGCCTGAGACTTCAGATTACACGTCCATTCAACAACGCTTACAAGATCTCAAAAAGCCCAAGGCAAAAAGGCAGAAATCAACCGCACCTTCAACGCTCACAAAGCCGCACAAAATACCGCTTCATCCCTTTGGCAATTCACTCAGCGTCGCACCGGCCCAAGGTCTACCATGCACCGCACGTGATTACATCGAGCTAGTCGATTGGGCAGCACGCATTGTACGCAGCGATAAAAAGCATGCGATGTCGCAACGCTTTCCCCCAATATTGAATCGCCTTGGTTTTACACCAGAAGAGTTTATTAAAGCGACAAGCGCAAAAGCGATGACGCGTGGTACAGCAATCGCACAGGTAGAGCGCTTACGCGCCTATGCAGCACATCTAAAGAAACGCTACGTGGTCGGCGTTGCGATGCCGGTTTTTACGTGATGCTGTGTTAGCTTGTACTTATTTATTGGGTGGTTCAAGATTGAAAAAAAGTCCCACCAAATGACGATCATTGTTGATCGGCGTGAGGTGAGAGAGAAGCTTAAGGGGTTGAAATCGTTGGTGTTGGTGTGGTTTTGTGTAAAAATGGTGATAGAAGCGAGCTGAGTTCTCGCTTATTTTTTGTGCCTTATTTGGGGTGGATGTCCACGGATTTTCTATAGTTGATCTTAGCCCGCGTAGCTCCGATAAAGCCGATGGACGGTAGGTACGAATAGCGTCAGCGTATTCGTACAAATGTGAATGCTGTTAAACAAAGATTTTGGAAGGACACCAAATTCAACGTGTTTGCAACTAGATGAAAGCGAGCTGCGGCTCGCTTTTGTTTTTTTGTGGATGTTGATGAGTGGAACTAGCTTTGGATTCTGTTGCCCTTTTGATTGGTTGTCTGTTCTAATGAGCGTCCAAACATGTGAGAGAGTGAATTATGTTGGTGACGGATCTATCGCTGCATCGAGCGTTTGAATTAAGCACTCAAGCTCAACCCTCAAACGATACCTTCAATGGCAAACACATCGCGAGAGACCTTAGTTTTTGTACAGATGTAGGAAGCGGTGCTGGCGATAAACGAAATTGTATTGAAGACGGTGCTTGTTTTGCCGCTGGCACTTTGGTGCACACCAAAGAAGGTCTTGTACCAATTGAACAAATCAAGGTTGGTGATTGGGTTTTATCGAAACCTGAGAATGGCGGTGAGCAGGCGTATAAACGGGTTTTGAAGACATTTGCGCATGAGCCGACTAGGGTAATGGACATCCGTTATGCATTGTTAGATAACGTTGATCTCGCTTTTCCCATAGTGTGTACATTGAACCATCCGTTCTGGGTGGTGGATGAAGGTTGGATTGCGTCAGAAGATCTTCCCACAAGTACGCGAATTTCTGGATCGAAATTTGAACTCTGCGATGGGACTCAAGCCGTAATTCGTGACAAGATCAAAATCTACGTTAGCGATCAACCTAGTGTCGGTTGGAAGCCTGCACACATGGGGGCGGTCGATGAGCAAGGATCGTTATGGGACTACGCCAATCGAAAATTAATTGCTAGTAATGTTTTTGCTATTGAGGCGGTTAAGTATGAGGAAATGGAGGATCCCTATTTAAAGCTTCCTGTCTACAACTTGGAAGTTGAAGATTTTCATACATACTATGTGGGTAAACATGGTGTCTGGGTGCATAACACCAATTGCGGTGGATATGAAGCCCGCGTAGCTCCGATAAAGCTGATGGACGGTAGATACTGTCAGTAATTGAACGGACACCCAATTCAAAACGCAACTTTTTGGGATGGGGTGTCTAATGTTTTTCACAATCAATAGATCACTCAATTCACTTACTAACTTCGTTGAATGCAAAGGTAACGCTATGTCATTAAGATTCGCCCTATTGATTTGCGCAATTCTTGTGTCAGTCGCGCCAGGCTGTTTCGCGCAAGACCAACAGTTCGGCACTGCTTTATCGGAGATAGCGTCAAATGTCGATATGAAATGCGAGATGAGCAAGATTACCTTAGACGTGGCTCGCACAGACTCTCGAAGCAATAGGAGAGATAAAGCCGAAACAATATATTTTGCCGAGTTGGGGCGACGCATGAATTGTGAATGCATCCCGCGCCAGATCGCAAGCTTGCGATCTAAAATCTCAGCTACGGATTTAAAACAAACTATGTCGAAAGCAGCTCTTAATGAAAAAATGAAGCCTTATTTAGGACGATGCTTGGCGGAACAGTTTCAATTTACGTATGGCGCGAGTTGCTCTCCAATTTTTTCTAAAGAAATCGGTCTCAATCCTGGCTTTTGTCAATGTATGGCTAACAAGTATGCGGCCATGTCGGATGTCGATTTGGCAGACATGGCGTCGGATGCTAGTCAAGCTTTTGAAAGAGGAGTGAATGCGCGCTCGAAGGGTTTGCCCCAACCAGAACCGACAGAGTGGCAAAAGAAGAGCGCCGCCATCGAGAAGGCTTGCACTGCCAAGGAATGATACATAGGTTCAGTCGCTGAAATTGATTAGATTGATACATTTAGAGTTAAGCACTTAACGAATATTTTGGTCTGAATTTGAAGTCCTTTCGATTTCACAGGTGCCGATGAAATGAGTGCAATGATTTTGTTTGGACTTGCTTGTGCACAAACAGTCACGGCGATATTTTTTTAGATTCTTTTTCCGATTAACTCAACTACACCCCAGTCACCGTCTTGACGCCATACTTTCGCATCATCGCCAAAAACAAGTATCCTAAAGCTGTACCAACCGCTCCGTATGCAGCGTCGATGATATCGGGGGTGTTGATGAAGGGGATCCAGATTTCATAAATTAAGTTCGCTAAAAGAATCGCAATACCAAGGAAGCGAACGAATTTAAACGGTACGCCTTGTTGAATCCAAACAAATCCAGCTGTGGTGTAGAGAATATAGCTAATCGACAAATTAGAGATATGCGAGGGATACTCGGGTACGAGCGTTCTCAAAAAAGCGTAAGGGAACACATCGCTCTTTCTGCACAAATACAATGACAATGCAAATGCAGTCAGAACTAATAGACTAATTGAGGTAGCAAGTTTGGGGACGTTTTGTACTGAAAGCTTAGATTGACTCATTTTAATATTTGCTAGTCGTAATGAAGAAAAAGCTCGTGCTTTCCGGTTAATTTTCTAATCGTTCCGCGCAAGATCAGCCATCCTACACCCTATTTGCTACATACCTCAATCCCAACGCAATCCTAACTTAACGGATAAGCGAATTGCTCAAGATATGGGTCTAAGGTCTTTGCAACCTGCATTAGTTTAAAATCTTCATATCGTTTCCCAACTAACTGAACACCAATCGGTAAGCCTTGGTTGCTGAGTCCTATTGGCAATGTCAGCACAGGGCTTTCCGTCAGTGTGAACGGGGTCGTGTAGGCTTGCGTCGCCATGTAGTAATGTAGATTGACGCCATCGACGCCGCCAGTGCTTATAGGTGTGTTGTAGATGCTGAAGTTGCCATACGCTTTGCTCGGCGCATGATGATTAAATGCGGTGACCGCACTGACTGGGCAAATAAACGCATCATAGTCGCTCAAGAAATTTTCCATGATGTTGATCATCTTGTCTTGGATGCTTAAAGCTTCCATATATTTTTCTACTGAATGTGGCTTTACTATGTTTTGGTGCATAGGCACATCTTTAAGCGTGCCTTTTGTGAACGGTAAACCCAGCCATTTGACGAAATTGGGCGTGCTGTAGCCGCCTTGCATCCCTACAAAACTGCCCCAGGTTTTCCAAGCCAAATCAAAATCGATCTTGGGTGTGACTTTGACCACCGTCGCTCCCGCTTTCTCAAATCTGGAGATGGTCTCTTGAATTTTTCGTTTGATTTCTTGATCGACTGGTACACCGCCAAACTCATCGGTCCAGGCAATTTTGATGTCTCTTATTTCAGCGACTTCACTGTGTCTAACTAGAGGAACTAGCCGTCTATCTCCGTTCGTGGTCTGCGCAATGATGTGCATTGCCAATTCCAGATCATCGATACTTCTGGCTAGTGGCCCTGCCACCGCTAAAGATTTCAAGCCATTCACTTTTTCGGCAGGATCCGTCTGTATCCCTTGCAGCGATACCACACCAAAAGATGGTTTAAATCCGTACACGCCGCAATAGGCAGAAGGAATTCTGATAGAGCCAGCCAGGTCATTACCAAAACTGAGTGGCGTCATGCCGGTGGCTAAGGCTGTCGCGCAACCTCCGCTGCTGCCGCCGCTGGTCTTTGTTATATCCCATGGGTTATTGGTTTTTCCAAAAATTGGATTATCCGATTGCATATCCATCGCCAATACCGAGAGATTGGTTTTGCCAATGATAATGGCGCCTTCTGCTCTTAACAGTTTGACGAGCTCTGCATCGGTATCAGGGATTTGATTCTCTAATGGTTTATACCCTGAGGTGGTACGCAAGCCCTTGGTGCGGTAGTTATCTTTGATAGTGATTGGTACGCCATGCAGCCTTCCCCAATTTTCCCCTTGCGCGGTAGCGGCATCGGCATCTTTAGCTCGTTGTAAGGCAGTGGCCTTATCCAAGCTCACCACTGCATTGTAGCTATGATGATGCTTTTCTATTTGTGTAAAAAAGGTATTCACCACTTCATAGGATGTGAGTCGTCTCGCTTTGATAGCGGCAGCTAAGGCAGTTGCCGATGAAAATAAGATCTTGTTCTGTTCCATTACTTATCCAAAAGTTATAGCGATGTGATTGCCCAAAAGAACAGAGCAAGCAATTGAGATACGCTATTCTCTATCACTCAGAACACACTTAGAACGCGCATACATGGATTTATGCTATTCATAATTGAATGGATTGTTGCGTGGGCAAGATCCTCTTCAACGGAAGTATCTTCAGCAGGACAATTCACCTCTGATTTTTGAGCGGGTTTGTAATTGCGGGGGAGTTGAATTGGATGTTACGGCTCAAAGCGAGCGAGGGGGCGCTTTTGTTTTTCTGCGGGCACAAATCTAAAACTTTGTTGCCTAGTGGTGTGGGCGTCTGTTCTGATCCGTGTTCTGATTCCTTGATTGTCAGTATCCAAATATATCTGAACCACGGTTCCCACCTCGCATCGCCCTACAGCTTGAAAGTGGAAGCACCCGCCTAGTCCATTCCTGTAACTTGGACGAGATTGTCGCTTTCTTTATCTAAAGCAATAAAATGTACTGGATAATTTATTAAAATTCATTGAACATGAGGTGCGGCGGGTAAAGCTTGCACTTCCCAGCATTGAATGCTGGTTTCGCTTTTTCTGATTAAACCGCTGTCGCATTCATCCATGAAGTAAGCGTAATGAAGACTAATGACCATGTAGATCGAGCCACACCGAAGAATCGGCGCCAACTTTTATATGTTGGCGTGTGTCTTGTCGTGCTTTTTTCTGCGATTAGCGCGATTTTAACGCTCCTGTATTTGCGTCAAGAAGCTTATCGTCAAACTCAATATTCAACCGAGAGCTTGGCCAGCTCATTAGTGCAAACTTTTGATGGAATGATCGATGCGATTGATGTGGCTCTGCAGTCCGTGGCTGATGAGGTTACGCGTCAGCGAGCGCATGGCTCGATTGATCGCGTGAGTATTGATGATCTCTTGCTGCGCCAAGCTAAACGCGTTCCTCATGTGGCATTTATGCGGATCACTGATGAAAGGGGCAAAGTCGTTTATGGGATTGAAGATCAAGGAGTAACTGCGAACTTAAGTGACCGTGCTTTCTTCCAGCAACTGACCAACAGCTCGCAAACGGGTTTGGTGCTTAGTCAGCCGGTACTCGGCAAAATTGCAAAGCGTTGGTTGTGGACTTTCGCAAGGAGGATTGAGTATCCGGATGGTCGTTTTGCAGGGATTGTGTATGCGTCGGTCTATGCGGATGAAATCGAAAGTGTGTTCGACAATATTCAATTGGGTGATGGCGGATCGATCGCTTTACGAGATCGAGATTTGTATTTGATTGCACGTAGAACAGGTGACCGCATAAATACGATCCCGATTGGTAGTTTGTCCGTTTCTGTTTCATTTAGAAATGTATTGGCGGTCAACTCGGCGAAAGGAACATACACTAGTGATACCACTAGCTCAGATCCCGTTCAGCGTATCTATTCCTATCACCGCAGTGGCAAATATGGCTATTTAGTGAACGTTGGATCCGCCACTGAAGTCGCCTTACAAGTGTGGAAAAAACAAGTGCTCG
Organism: uncultured Oxalobacteraceae bacterium; assembly: GCA_937996605.1. Lineage (GTDB taxonomy): Bacteria > Pseudomonadota > Gammaproteobacteria > Burkholderiales > Burkholderiaceae_D > Undibacterium. The sequence goes on from CALKVB010000099.1 coordinate 8,358, forward strand.
TTGTGAGTATTATTGTTGGTATTTTTTCTTTCATGTTGGTATATCTAGCCCGCAAAATTGATTTGGCGTGGCAACAGTATGATGCGGCTATTGCAGACTTAAAATATAGTTCAGAACAGCTTTCGATCAAACATCAGTTGCTGATCAATTCTGAACAACAGCATCTTTCAATTTTAGAGAAATTGCATACCGCGATCATTGTGCATGCGCCTGATACGAGCATTATTTTTAGCAATTCGCGAGCATCTGAATTGTTGGGATTAACCGAGGATCAATTGCTAGGTAAAGTGGCGATTGATACTACGTGGCATTTTGTGCACGAGGATGGAAGCAAATTTAGCTTTGAGGAATACCCAGTCCAACGTGCATTACGAACGCAACAATCTTTTACTGAATTAGTATTAGGAATTCGTCGCCCGCATTTTCAAAATATTTTATGGGTGCAGGTGAGCGCGTTTCTAGAATTCGATTCCGAACAAAAGTTACGGCAGATTGTCGTCAATTTTAATGACATCACAGAACGTAAAGAAGCAGAATTACGCTGGCAGTTTGCCTTGGAAGGCGCGGGGGATGGCGTGTGGGACATAGATCTCATCAGCAAGAGAGGAAAATTTTCCAAAACCTATTTAGAGATGTTGGGCTACCCTGAAGGTAGTTTTTCAGAAAACTATGAAGATATTTTCGCTCTGATTCATCCCGAAGATAGAAGTCATTTGATGAATGAGATGCAAAATCACAGTCAACATCTCACTAGCCAGTTTTCAGCCGAGTATAGAATGCTTTGTGCCGATGGTAGCTATAAATGGATCTATGGTCGTGGCATGGTGGTAAGTGTGAATGAACAAGGCGAATCTTTACGGATGGTGGGTACCCATACTGACATTTCCGGCATGAAGAGTGCGGAAGAAAAAATTTGGACTGAAGCCAATTATGACGCTTTAACTAAACTGCCAAATCGCCGTTTGTTCTACGACCGTATCGAAGAAAATTTGAAGAAAGCAAAGCGAGAACATCAGCGGCTCGCCTTGCTTTTTATTGACTTGGATCGCTTCAAAGAGGTCAACGATACTTTAGGGCACCACGTTGGCGATCAACTGCTCATCCAAGCAGCAACGCGAATAAAATCCTCGGTGAGGGTTTATGACACAGTGGCGCGTATTGGTGGGGA
>CALKVB010000100.1 GCA_937996605.1 uncultured Oxalobacteraceae bacterium
AGCATCCCCGTAATTTGCTATGGTTTGCGTAGCGATTTTCTGGGGGAACCCTTTCCAGGTTCCAGTTATTTAATGACGCTTGCCGATACCATTGAAGAACTCAAAAACATCTGCACCTGCGGTAAGAAAGCGACTATGAATATTCGTGTCGATGAAAATGGTAAACGCATGACAGCGGGTGAGCAGATTTCGATTGGTGGTAATGAGCGCTATCACCATGTTTGCGGACGCTGCTTCTATCACGGCTAATTTCAACACTCGAATTGAACGCTCACTTCAGTAGATAAACCCATAGCCTAATACATCCCTGCCTTCGTGGGGGTAAGGCCGCAGCCTACCATGGCTCCAATTAAAGAATGGATTACCTCACCCTCATTCCTGCGGAAGCGAGCATCTAGTGTCTTTCGTGGTTGAGAGCAAACGTTACGAGTTCACCTCACACCTTATTTAAGACTTGTCTCAAATACTGCTTCCAATCGAACATAGCAGTGTTTTTGTGTGCGTATTGACTTGTTTCTATCGTTTTTTTGACCGCTTCCGTCGCCCATTTTTAGGTTTTGTCGATTCTTAAGTGACAACCGACATCCGTCTCTTTAATCTCCGAACTCACTGGTACCGCAATTTAAATAACCCTCAGCCGCCAGTCTGAACAACGAAACAATCGGAGAATAAAATGCTTATTTCAAAAATCTGGAAGCGTATGGCGGCAGTGTTATTGCTGGCGACGAGTGTCTTGACGGCTGGTAGTGCGATGGCAGATCGTGGCCCTGCGACCGCTGAAGAAAAAGAACGCGTAGTGAAACTGGCTGCAGCAGCGGATAAAGATCCTGTTGCTGTGATGCGTTCGGCTGACGGCCGTTGGTTCGAAAAGTGGGCCGAAGAAGTACCGGATTATCAGTTTGGCCCAGACGCAGGTGTGTTCTGGTTTCACAATGGTGTTGCTAAAGCAGATTTAATGCGTGTCTTGCGTTTTCATCATACCGTTAGCACCGCGGCCTTCCAGTTGCAAAAAAATATTAGTGACCCTATGAAAGATAACGCAACAACAGAAGCAACAACAATTGCAGGCATTGAAGGTCTGTTGCGTGCTTACGAGAGTTTGGTTGCCAAAAATCCAGAAAATAAGGTCGCAGCAATCGATGACCTGCTTGAGATGCGCAAAAATGGGAAATTGGCTGAATTCGTGAAGAAGCTTCCACCACTGCCTAAACGTTAATTGTTGATTATTTAGGGCAAAGCGCCAAAGGAAATCGTGATGAACTCTTCACTACATCGCCCAACTAGCACCGTCAGTGTTACTTTGCTATTTGCACTCAATACCGTCTTGTCTTCGTTGCTAACCTTACCTGTGCAGGCAGCGCAAAATCTCGCTCCCGCTCAAGCTGCTGCACAGTCTTCAAGTCTTGATAGCTCGCGTGTTATTGTGACGGAAGTCGAGCGTGGGCAAAGCTTGATGCGTAACCTCGAAGAGATGTGTGATGGTATTGGTGCGCGTTTGACAGGTTCTGTTGAATTGCGTCGTGCGCAGCATTGGGCGATGCTGAAGTTGCAGGAATATGGTGCCACTTCTGTGCAGGAAGAGGCCTATGATTTAGGAAAGGCTTGGCAGCGCGGGCAATCCAGTGCGCGTTTATTGAATGCCAGTCAGCAGCCAATTAAGATCGCACAGAAGGCATGGACCAGTGCTTCAAGTAAGGCAATACGTGCGGAAGTGAAGATTGTCAATGTACGCAATCTAGAGGAGTTGCGCGGGGTTGTTTCTGGCCTCAAGGGTAAAATTATACTGGTGCAATCTCTGCCGAGACCGAGTGCCGCACAAGAGAAAAATCTCGAACAGTATTCACGTGAATACAACGCTTTGTTAGCAGAAGCACAGATGGCAGCGATCTTATTTGTTTCCGAGCGTGAGGGCAGTTTGTTGGACATGAGCGGCAGTCCGAACTCACGCTTTAAACACAATGCGGGCATCATTAGTAAACAACATGCCAATCTGTTGCAACGTCTTATCGCTCGTGGGCAGACACCGCAATTGGAGGTTAAGTTCGGTGGCGGTTTTAGTCCACAAACAACCCAGGCATATAACGTCATCGCCGAAATTCGTGGTGCGGAGTTGCCAGAAGAAATGGTGATACTTGGTGTGCACCAAGATTCTTGGGATTTAGCCAGTGGTGCAACCGACAATGGTGTAGGCGTGGTAATGGCGATGGAAGTTCTGAGAACGATTCGTGCCTCGCGATTACCAATCAAGCGTAGTCTGCGTGTCGTGCTGTTTTCAGGCGAAGAGCAAGGCCTACTCGGGAGTAAAGCCTACGTCCGTCAACACGCGGCAGAACTAGAAAAAATCCAAGCGATGCTGACTATCGATAGCGGTGCTGGGCGCATCATCGGCTTTCCCGATATGCAAGTCGATGCTTGGTACAGTGCGTTGAGCGGCATCAACAACAGCGTGAAAGAATTAAATCACCTCGATATCGTGTATGGCGTGTCACATGGTTCCGATCATGAAAGTTTTTTTGAAAAGGGAATTCCTGCATTTTCTGCAATGCAGGAACCGCTCGATTACCTTACTCACACGTGGCATAGTGAAGTCGATAGTGTTGATCACGTCAAACCGGAATACTTAGTTCACAACGCCAAGATACTTAGTTTGCTCAGTTACGCCTTACTCAATGCTGAAAAGTTACCTCAGCAGGCGCATCGTGAGCGAAAATCAAGTCAGTGATGAGCGGCGAGAATTTCGAATAGTTTTTGTAAAAATTTACTGGCAACGTCGCTCACTGTTTTAATTCTTAAAATTAATACGGTGAACGACATACGCAAGCGGCAGTGCGTCGATCTTAATCTAAGGTTTGACGATAACGCTTCAAGGCGATAAAGCCAGCCACAAACAAGAAGGCCAGCATAGGCCAAAGCTCTTGCGCTAATTGATCGACCGAGTTTCCCTTCAACAGAATGCCACGTACGATGCGAAGGAAATGCGTGAGCGGCAATACTTCACCAATGTTTTGCGCCCACACCGGCATGGCGCGGAAAGGAAACATAAAGCCTGATAGCAGAATCGACGGCAAGAAAAAGAAGAAAGTCATCTGCATCGCTTGTAACTGATTTTTGGCAATGGTGGAAAAGGTAAATCCGACCGCCAAATTGGCCATGATGAAAATTCCAATCAAGCTCAGCAGTAAAGGCAAACTGCCGACCATAGGCACATCGAAAATAATGAAGGCCGCGCTCATAATGACGGTCAGTTGAATATAGCCGATCAGCACATAGGGCAGGATCTTGCCGACCATCACTTCAGCTGGGCGCACTGGTGTGGCGAGCAAATTTTCCATGGTGCCACGTTCACGTTCTCGCGTCATGGCGAGTGAGGTCAACATGATCATGGTCATGGTAAGAATTGTGCCGATCAAACCTGGCACAATGTTGTAGCGCGATAAGCCTTCAGGGTTATAGCGTTTATGGATACGAATATCATAGGCTTGCGGCGCGCTTTGCAAGCGCTGCAAGGGGCCTACTAAATCGTTCTTCAGTGCGAGTGGTGCGATAGCACTGAGAGCAGCAATGGCATTGCCCGCTGCGGAAGGGTCGGTGGCATCGGCGGAAATCAGCAAGCTCGGTTTTTCACCTCGTACAATTTTTTCTGTGAAGCGCGGTGGAATCACGACTAAGAACTGTACCTTGCCATTTTCGACTAAATCGTCAGCTTCCTTCTCGCTTTTGAGATTGTAGTCAATCCGAAAATAGCCCGTGTTTTGCAGCGCCGCTGTAAAGCTGCGTGCAAATGGACCTTGATCTAAATTGACTAAGGCGGTCGGTAGGCCTTTGGGGTCGGTATTGATGGCATAGCCGAACATGATCAGCTGCATGATGGGGATGCCGACGGCCATCGCGAAGGTTAAGCGATCGCGCATCATTTGTTGGAATTCTTTGATGAATACCGCTAAGCAGCGTTTCCACGAAAAATTTAAAACTTTAGAGAAACGACTCATGATCAACGTCCTCGCTCTTGTGCGTGTTGAAAATTATCGGGCGCCGAGGCAATCATACTAATAAACACGTCTTCCAGATTGGCGCGACTGGCTTCAATTTGTATTGGATGTTGATGGCGCACTCGCTCTAATGCCGCTAGCACTAAATCTTGCTCTAAGCCTGCCACGTGTACCGCATTGCCAAATGCGGCCACACTCAATACGCCTTCTGATTGTTTGAGGGGCTCTAAAATTTGGCCTAAGCCTTCACCTTGTACCGTCCATACTTTAAGTTGAGATTGATCGATGATCTGCGCTTCGGTACCGCGTGCCAAAATTTTGCCGTAGGCGATGTAGACTAGCTCATGACAACGTTCCGCCTCATCCATGTAATGCGTGGATACTAAGACCGTAATCCCTTGCGCTGCTAAGTGATGAATTTGATCCCAAAAGTCGCGTCGTGCTTTAGGGTCGACACCGGCTGTAGGCTCGTCGAGCAACAAGAGACGCGGTTCATGAATTAAGCAAGCAGCTAGCGCTAAACGTTGTTTCCATCCTCCAGAGAGTGATCCTGCTAACTGCGAAGCGCGTGCAGTCAAACCGAGTCGTTCAAGAGACGCATCAACCGCATCTTTGCGATGCGGCAGCTCAAACAAACGAGCGATAAAGTCTAAATTTTGGCGTATTGACAGATCTTCATACAATCCAAATTTTTGTGTCATGTAGCCGACTTGGCGTTTGATCTTAGCGGCATCTTTGAAGATGTCGAGACCAAGGCAGGCGCCGCTGCCAGCATCGGGTGTCAACAAGCCACACAGCATGCGAATGGTGGTGGTCTTGCCGCTACCATTGGGCCCGAGAAAGCCGCAAATGGTGCCTTGTGCGACTTGGATATCGACTTGGTCCACCACGGCGCGGCCGCCATAAGACTTGCTTAGCCCTTGGACATCAATCGCTAAGCTACTCACGATTTTTTCTCCGTGCTAGCACTCGCTGCTTTACTCAATTTGACATCAATCGGTTGGCCCGGATGCATTTGCTTTGCCGTGACAGGATCAGGGCGTGCTTCAATCAAGAACATCAACTTGGCGCGTTGAGCATTGGAATAAATGACTGGTGGTGTGTATTCAGCTTGGCTAGCGATGCGCGTGACTGTTGCAGTAATCGGCGCTGCGCAGCCATCGCATTGAACAGAAACACTGTCGCCCGCATGAATCGTCGCTAATTCCGCTTCGGGCACATAAAAACGAAACTTCACGTTGCCTGGCGGTAGAAGCGATAAGACTGGTTGCCCAGCACTGACCACTTCACCCGCCCGGAAAAACACATCGCTGATCAATCCTGCTTGTGGCGCTACTTCGGTTTTTTGTTTTCCCCGCCAATTGCTTTGGCGCAGTACTTGTTCTGCTGCCAGTGCATTGGCGTTAGCGGCCGCACGTTCGTCAACTCGTGCGGGTAGACTAGCCACAGCGAGCGCGGCTTTGAGCTCATTGACGCGTGCTTGGGTGAGTTTGAGATTGGTGCTGGCATCATCGATTTTGGCTTTGGAGATAAAGCCTTGCGCTAGCAATTGTTGTTGGCGTTGCAGTTCGTTTTGTGCCAAGGTCGCTTGCGCTTCCGCACTCGCCAATTGTGCTCGTGTGACCGCGATTTCTTCTTGGCGTTTGCCTTTCTCGGTGTTGAGTGCTTGCGCTTTAGCGGCTTGTGCGCGTGCAGTGGCTTCTTCTACGTTCGCATTTTCGGCTTCTTTGTCGAGGCTAAACAAGGCAGCATTTGCGGTAACCTCTTGGCCAGCTTGCACGTTCAAGGTTTCGATGCGCCCACCCAGTGGTGATGCAATATAGAGATATTCACCTTCCACATAGCCAGTCCACGATTTGTTTGGGGGCGGGCTGCAAGCGCTCAGTGAAAAGCTAGTGGCTAACAATGCTAAAAGAATTGTGTGCTTACGCATGATGCTGATCTCCGCAGGAAAGGGAAGTCTTAGGAATAGTCAGTGCAAACAAAGCGCGCTCCACGCGTTCGACAATGGCGTCGTCGCTCAGGACACTCTCTTGCATTTGTTCATGAAAAAATTGTGGCGCAAAGCCTAGCTGCATCACGCGTGGCGCAATCACCATGGGCGCTGCAATCGAGCCCATTAAAAAAGTAAAGGCTTGCATGGGAGCGATATCGCCGAGTTCTTGTTCTTGTTTAGCTTGAAGAATTAAGAGGATGATCAATTGCATGTGACGTGAGCCATTCTTCTTCAAGAAATCTTGCGCCACTTGATCGCCGCGCGCCGCATCAGCCCACACACGGCCAAGCCAGCTACCGTGTTCGCGCAACAATCTCGCTAAGCGCAGCATGGTGTGCTTGAGCTTTTGTAATGCTGTCCCTGGTTGTTCAGTTTCTGCTTGTAGTTGTGTGAACAATTCCTCATACATAGTTTGCAGCAAGATGGCGAGGAAGTTGTCCTTGGTGCGGAAGTGATAGTGGAACATGCCCATATTGACTTTGGCATGCTCTGTCAAAGCGCGCAAAGACAAGTCGCAACAGCCGCACAGCGGAAATAATTCGCGTCCACTTTGGAGCAAAGTTTGGTCGATA
>CALKVB010000101.1 GCA_937996605.1 uncultured Oxalobacteraceae bacterium
ATCTACACAGGCGAAGACACTCTTTCCCTACACGACGCTCTTCCGATCTCTGGCCCAAAACCACCGGTGTTTTTGATGCCGCCAGCGGCTGCTGCATCGCCGCTGCAGTAGTAGGTCTTGCCTGGATGTGCACTGTAATTGGCGCCAGTGACGATGGTACCACTGCGATCAAACCGCAAACTATCGAGCATACGACCACCTGCCCAGTTGCCGTCACCATCGTAACGTGCCAGACCCCATTCAGGAATTTTGAGAAGATTGGTCTGTGAATTTTGTGACAAATCAAAGCGGAAGTAATTTGCGGTGAAGCTTAAGTTTTTTAGCGGTTTATATTGCAAGGTCATTTGCCCGCCTTTGCGTTCACGATCTTCACTCTTAACGCCCAGGTTAACTGAGGTTGGCATCATGAAATTGCTGTAGTACTTCCCACTCTGATCGTAGAACCCCGATTGACCCCACCAACGTGAGTTCAAACCAGAGGGCTTACCATTGACATCGACCGCCGGATTCGTCTTATAGTTATCCGCATACCATTGCCAGTTTTCTGTGCTGGCTCCCATGGTACGTGTAGTGCGTTGTTGTTGGGTATAGCCGAGCAAAACACCAAACTGATTGCCCTCATCATGCCAAGCATACTGACCTGAAAATTGACCATCGGTCTTCTTGGTAGTGTCAGCCCAAGTTCCTTCGGCTGAAACAAAACCACTATTCGCTTTCACTTCGAGTGGGCGGCGGGTACGCAAAATTACGGTGCCACCGATTCCACCTTCGTCGAGTCGTGCTTCGGGAGACTTAAACAACTCTGCGCTTGCCAGCATATTCGACGGCATGAGCATGTAGTTGAAAGATCGCGTTGGATCACCATTTGATTCCGCAGTGGCAATGTAGTTACCATTCAATTGTGTTAGCGTGAGTTCAGAAGATAAGCCACGCACACTGACATACTTGCCTTCACCACCATCGCGACTGACCACGACGCCGGGAACACGTTGCAAAGCGTCGGCCACATTCTTGTCTGGAAACTTACCGACATCTTCAGCTGTGACTACATCAATGATGGCATTGGCTTTGCGTTTTTGGTCTAAGCTTTGTTCTATCGAATAACGATAGCCACTCACCACCACGGTGACGGGAGCGGTGGTTTCTGCAGTTTTTTCGACGATTTTCTCAGGCACTCTTTTTGTATCGTCTGATTGCGCATGCGCACTGGAGAGCGTCAAGAGTGCGGTACTGACAGCGATCGCGATAGGCCTTGCCCGATAGCGTCGCTGGGGTGAAACAGGATGCAGCTGAACCTTCATGTTTATCTCCTTTTATTCTCAGAGGTGGATAGTTATCACGTGGTGACAAAGTTCTCTTCGTTATAGGAACAGGCGATGGCCTTTCGCATCTGTCCACACCTATTAGTGCGTCCACCAAGGAGCGGGAAGAGGTTGGCGAAGGACCAAACGGATGTAAAGTGCAAGACGGGTGTTTGGTTTTCGCTTTTGTACACGTGAATATTTATACCCAAGAAGATTCTGGTCTCCAATCGCTTTCGAAAAATCGGACGAAGTTTAGGTCGTTTAGTAAACTCCAGGCGAGATGATCATTAGCGAAGTACCGCTTCCTGAAGTACTTGTTTATTTAATTTGTGAGTTGTTTAGTGAGATCGATCTCGCGCGAACAGAGCATCGCGGGTCGTTCGTGAAGCGGGTAAATGATCTGATGTTAAGAGGCTACCAAGAAATTGCTAGCGTTCTGTTGGTGGGCCAATAAGGTAGGGCGCATTTTTCTTGTGAAGGTTACCGATCGCTCCGACCTTTGTTTCGGCAAAACCCAGACTCCATGGAACTAAAATGATGTGAATGATGTCTTGATAGCTTACGCTGGCGTGATTGCCACAGTCTAGAATCGTTCCTCGAAGAAGCCACATGAAAATTTCTAAAATATGTATAGTGCTTAGCAGCCTTGCCGTTGCGCTGATATCCTTTTCACAGCTCTCCTTTTCTGCTGAATCGAATCAGCGCGTGCCAGACAATGTAGAACAATATATCGCGAATTACAGTAAGACTTTCAAGAAACTCGGGTTGGGTGGGGATCTTGAATTTGTCTATCAACAGCAAATTCGCAAAATTCAAAACGAGAAAAATCAAGAAGCGCAGTGGCGATTTACGGAGCAACTTGAGCACAACAGAAAGCATTTGGAAAGTAGTGGTGCTTTGCGAGAAGCCAATCAATGTCAGAGCCTACAACTAGCGATTATCGATTTTGAAGCTAAGCTGTTACGTGAAAAAATTATTCTCAGTAAAAGCTACAAAGGGCTTGCTGGCAAGATCATTCTTTCCGATCAAGGCTTGGCACAAAGTAGTATGGGTAAGGAATGGTATCGCTATCTGAGTAAGGCTTGGTTGAGTTCAGATATTAGCCCTGATGATTTGGTGAAAATGGGGAATGCAGAGCTAGAACGAGCCTTGGATCAATATCGTCGTTTGCAAAAAAATATGGGCTATGAGGGGCGTGATGCGGAGTTCGCCGCTTACTTGAGTAGCCCCGTATTTCAGTATGAAGATGGTACAAGCCCGCAAGCAGATTATGAAAAGCGCCAAGGCACGGTGTATCAAAATTTGGGTAAACTGTTTTTGCCGAATGCGGTGCGCCCTCCTGCAATTAGCGCCTCAAGTCGCGGTATGAGTTTTCCTGTTGACGGTTACTACATTCCTGAATTGGGCACGTTTTACTTTAACAAAGCGAAGTCACATTATGATCGCCGCAGCATTGATTGGTTGCTGCTGCATGAGAGTACACCAGGCCATCATTTCCAGAATCGCTATACAGACCAAACTGCCTGCGCAAAGGCGATCCCACATAGCGCCTACTCCACGTTTATCGAAGGTTGGGGTGCCTATGTAGAAGAATACGGCCATGAATTGGGCCTGTATCAGACTGATGCCGATGAGTTGGGGGCAGTGGAATGGAATTTGGTACGTTCGATACGCGTGATTCTTGATGTGGGTATGAACCACTTCGCTTGGAGTGAAGCACAAGCCAAAGCTTTCTGGCAAAGCAAGCTGCCAATGTTGCCCGATTTAGCGGATCGCGAAATCAAGCGTGTTCGTAGTTGGCCTGCGCAAGCGATTACCTACAAATTGGGTGCGGTGAAATTCCGACAATTGCGTGATCAAGAAAAACAGCGCTTAGGATCGCAGTTTAGTATTCAAGCGTTCCACCATGCAGTGCTGAAAAACGGGCCCTTGCCTATCGATGTTTTAGATCTAGTATTGCTGCAAACTTCACAATCAAGGTAAAGACTTTTTTTGCATCACTTGTCGGTTGCTCAGCTCTAAAAAAAAGGCCGCTCAAGTATGAGCGGCCAAACAGATCTAGGTAAGACTTGGCGATCTACCCAGACCCAGAGGGTTTATCTGCTAAGAATAGATAAGGTCTTTCTATCGAAATCGACGCCTTTGTTACCGATGGCGACGCGGGCACTTGTCCCATTGAAGCTCACGTCTACGGCGGTGTTAGAGCAATCTTCGCGAATGAGCGTGACTGCTATTAGCTGTGTCGATGGAGTCAGTGCATTGGATCGGAGATGATATTGCGTCGCGGAGCTTTTTTCGGGCAGCAAATTGAGGTCGCTCGGTACCGACATTTTCGATGGAAAATTATAGTGACGAAGGCAAATTGAAGCGTTCGAGTTGATTACCTTGACTTGTCCGTCAGGGTTTTGAATAAATGGGGTGGGAGCATGAAAGTTAAGCTCCCAACTGCGAGGAACCGTGCTGGTCGCCCAATCATAAATAGCGACAATTTTTTCTTCTTTAAAATAGGCAATTGAACGAATTGCGTTATTGAGCAGGGGCTCCCATGTCGCCACTGTTCCATTCGAAAGCAAGCGGCGATAAGCCTTGCTAGCGTCGCCAGTGACGACGGAAATTCCATTGCTTTCTGCCCCGTTATATAGTTGCCCAGCAGTTTCAGAGGTGTCGACTGGCGCACCAGGTTTTTTCGGAATCTCGTTGGTGATGGGTTCAGATTGTCCTATCCCTCTATCGAAACTCAAGGCATTGTGTGAACGGGTGGCGCGCGTCTGTTTATGATAAGCCGAGCCGTACACATAGTAGTAACCACTACTGATCAGCATGTCTTTTCCCTTGGAGACCAAAGTAAAGCTATTTTGGTCCGCATATGAATGGTTGTACGCACCCCATTCACTGGAGCGGAACGCAATACTAGAGCGATAGGGGTCGCTCGACTTGCTGGTGAGTGAGGCCAAGCCAGCATTCGCGAAGAACCAGCTATCTTGGCTCGGTGCGAGCGGGGTTGCTGGTTGATAGCCGAGAGCGAGTAAGGTGAAGTAGTAGCTTGGCCGTAAGCTTGTGCTTGTCACATTATTGGGATTGGCACGGAAATACCATTCGTGTTGAGCGTTTTTGGTCAGAAGTGCAAACGCTTGTAAGGTATCGAAAGCATACGCTGCGTAGTTATAGTTATTCGTGTGATCATCACCGAAAGCGGTCATTTGCTCTTTATTCAGAGGCGCTGTGAATGCGATTAGGTAATTGAGGTAACGAGAAAAATACGGCAGTGTGCTGAAGTCATATCCTGTTATGTTCTTAAGACTTATCAGTGATTCGAGAAAGGTCACATACCAACCATAACCAGTGCCGTTTTGGAAGGCTCCATCATCGCCACCCAAGGCTGCGCTGGTGACTAGAAAAGTCGAATAGGTATCTTTCAAATAGGATGAAGCTTCGTTGAAATTAGGATCGCCTGCCAGCAGTAATAGCACATTCAAAAGATAGTTGATGTTGGTCACACCATGAGAATCTTTTTTGTGCAGGTGCTGATTGGCGATCAACGGAGTCATTTGAGTCAAGCGTATTTTGATGACGCTGATGACTTTCACACGCTCAGTTTGATTTAGTTCGTCATAAAAGTAGTCATATCCCTTGCATAGAGCGATGAGGATTTGACGTGCGACTTGATCCTGCGTCGCGTAGTTACTCACGCCATTGATAGGATCCCAATTTGCAAGCGCTAACAGTCTACGCTTCCCCGCATCGATCATAGCGCGATCATTAGTGAGTTTCCCCACATATCCTAAAATATTAAGATCACTGGCAGCGGCATCGGCGACAGCTCGTAAGCTTCCTAACCAGAGTGCGTATTCCTCTTTGTTCGGACTATCAAGTGGCCGGATAGCAGGTTCAATGTCAACCGGTTTCGTTTGTAGAATTTTCGCTTTGCTCTTGAGGCTGTCAAATTGAGGTCCGGCGCTTGCGTTGATTCTCGCTAATATTGTCGCGGTGCTGAGCCCTTTCGGCAACATCCGGGGCCGGGGTGTCGAGCTTGCGCTGGATACGATGGCGTCAGCACTGATATTGGGAGTGTTGATACTACTTTCTGTGACCCAAAAGCGCCTGACTTGGCTTATTGGGGCTTGCCCATTCTTACTCCTGTAGCTCACGGTCCACTCGTATTTCCCAGGCGGCAAGTTGCTAGTTAACTGAAGTTGGGGGAACTTCAGGTTGCGCGTCAGATAGGGGCTGCCATCCTTACTCAAGCTGATCGTCCAAGGTTCAGCGACATCAGTCTTGATCGGCAGATAAGCTTGAGGCCACTGAATGACGGGAGCTTTACTAAAGCTGGTGGAGCAATCTTCAGGATAGATACGACCAAAATACTCTGGTATTGCAGAGATAAAATCAAGCTGTTGATTCGGGGTGCAGCCTGACATAAACCGTGATTTGTAGACATTGCCATCAAGTGTGGTAACAACTTTAAACGTGCTTGCTGGTGCAGCGGCAGGTTGACTCGGTGGCGTTGCCGATTTAGAAGTTTGTTCCGCAAGACTGAAGCCACTGATGCTGAGGGATATCGACACGCATGTAATTAGTAGGGAATTTTCGATCATCATTGAAGATAGAACATTGGATTTTGAATTTGTTTTCATGCGTGTTCTTAAAAATGGAGTCTAACTCGACGATTGCACTGCGAATCAATACGTATGGCACTTGAAAATGATGCGGCTGTATCTGAACTGCATGTGAGCTCTATCTGTGGTGTATTTGAGCTGAGCCTGTCGCATATGGCATCCCGATATGTAACTAAATCGATCAATCACGTGTAGTTTTATTTGCTCCCTTCGATTTGGAACCTCCGCTCTATTTGCTGTCTTGATCGATATTCGCTTGTGAATGCCATGCCTGAAAGTTGAGCATAAAAGTGAGCCTAACAGTGAGCATAACCGTGAGCAAATCAGCTGCGCCTATGAGCGCTAGTATCGAGAGCAGTATAACAAGCAGCTTGATCGGCTTTAAAGACACTAAAGTGTTGAAGATAGGGTGAAAATCTGAACTGTTGTGCTTCGCCAGCATTGAATGAAGTCGCGCATTAGCTAGCACTTTTCGAGATTTTTTTGCCGCAGCGCCAATGGCGATGGTGAAGAGTTTGTAGCGACATCATCGACACCGGCAGTGATCGAATTTGAGGCCAATGCTTAGGCTTGAATGTCTATTTAGATCGGAAGAGCGTCGTGTAGGGAAAGAGTGTCTTCGCCTGTGTAGAT
>CALKVB010000102.1 GCA_937996605.1 uncultured Oxalobacteraceae bacterium
GACGAGTTGCATGGCAATTCGCACGTGACTATGCTGGTCGCCATGTTTAAAACCACCTAGATCACGGGTTGAGGAACGAAGTCTTTTTATGAATACGGATTCCAAGCAAGTAGTAAAACCTATCGATGTCGCTGTCGGCATCTTAATGAAAGCCAATGGCGATGTTCTGCTCGGACAGCGACCAGAAGGAAAACCTTATGCGGGGTATTGGGAATTCCCGGGTGGTAAAGTCGAAAGTGGTGAGAATATCCTCGACGCCTTAAAGCGCGAATTTATGGAAGAGCTTGGCGTCACTATACTTTCCGCGGAAGCATGGTGTGGGGTGGAGCACGTCTATCCCCATGCCCATGTTCGCCTGCATTTCTTTATTTCACGTGAGTGGCAAGGTGAACCCCAGAGTCTCGAGGGACAAGCCTTTGCTTGGCAGGGCAGCGTCGATGTGCAGCCATTGTTGCCAGCGACGATTCCTTTGATTGAGGACTTGAATGAGCTCCGCTTCGCTCTATAGCGAAGGCTTTCTGAGAGCGCTCAACTCAGCCCACTGACAAACTTCTTAGAGTAAGTTACTTAAGAAATGAAAATTAAATTTCATTTCTTAAGTGTCTTGCCATCCAGAAGTCAAACTAGGATTCCGTTTGTAAATACCATTCAGTGAGCAATTTCTATCTTGAATTGCCCGATTTCAGCATGAATGCGCCACGCAACGATGACTTGGAGTGAAATACTGTTCAAGAGAGAGTGACGACACCATTCGAGGAAAAAAGTTCCATAAAATCATGGTTTTTTACTCTCATTAAATATAATTCAAGGACATTTAATTTAACTTGTTGTAAATGGTTTTTGAAAACAGTATTTATTCTAAATCTAGTGTTTTCTGTACCATTTTTATTGTTTTGACTTTCGTTGTTGTTTACTATTTTTAAACCACTCATGGAATATATTTTTCATATGTGGCCAATAAAAATACACAGGAAAGGAAAATAATGAATAACAAATTACACAAGAACTTCGCGAGGCGATCCGTTTTGGCTTTGGCTGTCAGTATGTGTTTCTCTGGCATTGCCTTAGCACAAAGTTCAGATGGATCGATCTTTGGCAGAGCACCAGCGCCAAAAGCGAAGATCACTTTGCAGAACACTGAAAACGGCAGTTCGCGCCAAATTGAGGCCAATGCCGATGGCAGTTTCACTTTTAGTAAAGTCGCACCAGGTAAATACAAACTCATCTCGAATGGCATTTCGCGTGACATCGAGGTTGCGATGGGCTCGGGAACAGAAGTAAAACTCGATGAGGCCAATACGGTAGTCATTAAAGCCTCACGCACTCGCAGTGCGATTGATGTTTCAAGCACAGAATCAAACACCGTTTTCACTCAAGCTGAAATCCAATCGATGCCGATCGCACGTAGCGCGACCGCAGTGGCTATGCTAGCCCCAGGGACAGTTCAAGGTGATGCTGGTTTGGCCAATCTTCCCTCGTTTGGCGGTGCTTCTATCGCAGAAAACGGGTATTACATCAATGGCATGGATGTGACTAATATTCGTAACTTTTTATCTTTTGCGAATTTACCCTTTGATGCAATCGAGCAGCAACAAGTTAAAACTGGTGGTTATAGTGCAGAATATGGTCGTTCATTAGGCGGTGTAGTTGGTTTGACGACCAAGCGCGGCACGAATACATGGAAAGGTGGCGCAGGAATTATTTGGTCGCCACAAGGCTTAAATGCGAGAGGTTTGAATACCGTTGATCGAGAAGTGCTGGATAATCCAAACGGTTATTTTTTGTTTGGTCGGGCAAGTACTAGCAATTCGACAGAAGTGAACTTTAATCTTGGTGGTCCAATCATTCAAGATAAATTGTTTATCTGGGGCATGGTGACGCAATCGCGTTCAAATTCAGATGCCTATGGAAAAACTTCAAGTAGTGCCAGTGAATCTGGTGTTCCGACTGGTGTTGTGAAACTTGATTTCGTACCGAATGGTGATCACCGTTTTGAAGTGACTGCTATTTCAAACAATAGTTACACGACTAGTTATTCATGGCTACATCCTGCTGGACAAAACTATGCAACCACACACTTGGGTGATGCGCGTATCAGCACAAACAAAAACATTTCGAATGTTTTTATCGGGAAGTACACAGGTTATATTACTGATGATCTTTCCGTTTCTTTGTTGTCAGGGGGTACAAATGCCTATTATGGTTTGACCAAAGGAGCTGGAGCGTCGCGTCCGTTTGATCCAAAGTGCCCGGCAGTGACAGGGCCTTTGAGTGGTCAACGCCAAGGGTGCTATGCTTGGCCGGCGGTATCGACCCGTGATCCTAAGGCTGGAGAGAATTTTGATAAGCGTAGAAATACGCGTTTGGATTTTGAGTACACGCTGGGGCAACATACCATTCGTGCTGGTATCGATAACCAAGTCTTTGATTCCGCACAAGCAGGTTCTGTTAACAGTTCTGGTGGAAAGTCGTATGCATATGCCTTATCTAAAGATGGTGCTGTGAACGGTGTTGCTAATACGGTAGCCAAGGGAGGCGAATATGTGACTGTGTCAGATGGCTATCAAACTTCAGGGATTTATCGTGTCATTAATGAGGCAAAATACATCGAGGACAACTGGCGTCCAGTCAAGAATCTCGTAACCTATGGAGGTTTGCGTTGGGAATCGTTTGATAACCGCAATTCTGATGGCGTAAGTTTCGTCAAAAAGAAAAATCTATTCTCACCACGTTTAGGTGCTTCATGGGATGTAAACGGCGACGCTACCCTTAAGATTTATGGTAACGCGGGGCGCTATTATATTCCTGTCGCTTCAAACACAAATATTCGTGGAACTCGGATTGAATATAGTGAGACGCGCTATTACACGTTCACTGGAAAGGACCCCGTCTCAGCAGTGCCCACGGGTCTAAAAGAAATTGGCCAAGCTATTCTCAATGGCTCTGATCGTTTGCCTAACCCTGCAACGGTCGCGGATCCAAATTTGAAACCGATGAATCAAGATGAGTTCATTTTAGGTTTTCAAAAGGCTTGGGACAAATCTCTTTCCTATGGGGTGAAATACACGAATCGCCGGGTCAACGCTGGTATGGATGATTACTGCGGAACTGCACCGATCGCAAAATGGGCCAAGGACCAAGGCTATACCAAATTTGACTGGCATTCACTTGCAGGTTGTGTGCTGATGAATCCTGGTGAGAATCTAACTTTGGCGATGGACCTCAATGGTGATGGCAAGCTCCAATACGGCACGATTCCAGCTAAATACCTTGGACTAGCTCGTTACGAGCGTTTGTATGATGCTTTAGAATTCTCTTTAGATCGGCCGTTTGATGGCGTGTGGGGTGGTGGTGCTTCTTATGTTTGGTCGAAGAGTAGGGGGACCGCAGAAGGTTATGTGCAGTCCAATTTGAATCAAGGTGATGCAGGTATTACACAGGACTTTGACTTCGGTTCATTCACTGATGGTGCATTTGGCTATCTACCAAATGATAGAAGACATCAATTCAAGTTCTATGGCTTCTACAAGCTGAATGATAATTGGACTGCTGGTTTCAATTCACGTGTGGTTTCTGGTCGCGCGACGAGTTGCCTAGGTTTCGTCCCAACCACGGTGCCAGACTACCTCGGTGCGAGCGGCACAACTTCTGGTGGCTCTGGTGCGTATGGCAGTGCTTCTAGTTACTACTGTCTGAATGCGGCTGGTGTTAGCGAGTTGCACCCACGGGGATCGGGTGAGCGCACACCTTGGACGAAGCAACTGGATTTGTCTGTGAATTACGATACGAAATTAGCAGGTAATTTGCTCACGATACAGTTCTCGTTGGTGAATGTATTCGACAGTCGCACTGTACAAGAGTGGCAAGAGCGCAGTGATTACAGTCGTAGCACAAGTAAAACGCCACCGGGCCGTTTTAATATGAACTATAAGAATGGTACTGTGTATCAGAGCCCGCGTTACTTGAGATTGTCTGCTCGTTACAATTTCTAGTTTTTACTGTTGGTTTGGAAAAATCGCGTCTTCACTTCCTTAGACGCGATTTTTCTTTCGACTAACGATTCAGCAAGCCCTTTAACTTGTCTTTTAATTGATCATTCACTTTTTGTTTGAGTTCTTGCTTTTTCTCCTCAAGAGCAGGTGCTGCTTTCGCCTTGAACGCCGCCTTCAAAGCGTCGCTCCCGATTTGCGCGAAAAGGATTTGATACTCGAGTTTATCGAAGGGCCCACTTAAGCGCACGGGGACACTGATGTCTTTCAGTTGCGCTAAATCAGTGCCTTCTTGCCCTGTAGCGGTGTTGACCACCATGACTTTCGCGGTGTAATCGAGTTTGTTTTCGCGTAAATTGACTTTGCCGCTGCCACCTATACGAAGGAAAGGTGATTTCATATCGAGATCATCACTTTTACCGATTCCATCGATGAAAACGATGCTGGCGGAAAGGGCTGAGAAGTCGGTTTTTTCAGCACTATTGGCGGCCTGTTGTTGATCGGTTTTGTTGAAAATTTTCGCTTTGAAGTCACGCAATGATTTTGCCAAATTAATACCTTTGACGGCACCATCATTGAGCCTGGCTGCCACCACGCCATTCAGATTGTTCTTGAAGTCATTGGTAAATTTTCCGTGAGTATCGATATTCAGATTGAGATTGCCACGTCCCTCCAAAATATCTTTCTGCATAAAATCTTTGAGTAACGGATTGATACTAATATTGCTGAGGTTCTGCGAGACTTTGATTTTGTTATCGCTACTGACACTGATCTTACCTTGCACACTGCCTTGGTAAAGTTGAGCTCGCATGTCATTGATTTGTAGTTCGCCAGCCTGAATTTTGAGTGGTAAAACAATGTCAGTTAGATGCAGTTTTTTGGCTTGCAATTGTTTAAGCTCGATTTGACCTTGCACGTTCAATTTATGTAGTACGCTCAGATCTATCGGTTTTTGTTCGGCTTCGCTTTTATTCACAGCGCTATTGTTGTCGTTCTTGATGTAACGGTCGAGATTGAGCTGATCGATGGCGAGTTTGAATTGGATCGCTGGATGAGCGAAATCATTTAATGTAATCGAACTCAGGATATGACTTTCATCGAACTGGCTGCGCAGATTGGCTTCGAGTTTCTTTTGCTCTAGCATCAAGCGAATATCGCCTTCGATGGGAATACGAATTTCGCTTTGCGCCAAATTGGGGTCTTTAATCAGTGCATTTATTTTGAACCCCTTAAATTCGAATAGCGATTGTGCTGTGTCGAACATCATCGGCGAGCTCACGCTGAATGAGCTTGTTGCCTTTCCTTTTTGTTGTTGAAGATTGAGTTGCAGCTGTTCAAGTTTGAGTTGCGTCTTATCTCCAAGCAACTTGCCTGTATTGGCTTTAAGTGTCAATTCTGTCGATGCTTTCACATCATTCATCGACGCTTGAATTTCAACGCCATCGGTGAACCAAGTTTCGGCATTTTTCCCAATTTGTGGGCTGGTGATAGTTAGCTTTGCAACTTCTTTCTCTAACTGTGCCTGTAACTCCAACTTAAGATTTTTCAAAGCATAGTTGGCATCGGCAAGTGAAAGTTGGACCTCACTAGAAATCTGCAGTTGGGCGTCGAGTTTGGGTTGCGTAAGTTGCAGATGGGTGTCAAGTTTGAAGGGCGTATTGCTGTGGTTGCTGAGTTTGCCTGTGTTCAAATTAAACGATGCAATTTGGCCTTGTATTTTGACCTTGTCATCTTTGATGCCGATTTGTGCATTCTTGATATCTATACCCTCGATTTCGAACAGTACAGGCGATTTCGTGGCATTAGTGTTTGTTGTTTGCGCTTCTTTGGGCTCAGATTGTTTGCCAGCGATGAGGTCGTCAATATTGCTCTTGCCGTCAGCATCACGTTCGTATCGCAGCTTGAGATCGTGCAGTGTAACTTTGTCGATCACGATTTGTTTTTGCAACAGCGGCAGGAAAGCCAAAGAGACGCGTGCCCTAGATAAGCTGGCAAACTCTTTAGTGCTTTGAAATTCAGACAAAGCGACACTTTCTAATTCAACCCCAAGCTTGGGGAAAAATCGCAGACCGATATTGCCGTTAATGCTTAAATGCCGTTGCTGTTTTTGCTCTACCGTTTGGATGATCTGTGTCTTGAATTGGTTCGGATCGAACACCAAACTGAGGTAGGCAATCACCAAGCCGATGAGGCCGATGATGACGGCGAAGGTAATGGCGAAGTACTTGAGGACACGTGGCATAGTCTACACTCCAGTAAGCAAAGTCTTGCGGCAAGTTTGCAGTGTAACCGATGGGCAAACACTGTCAATCTTTGCCCGAGCGACTCGATATCGATGACGAGTTTGTGGCTATGACAGGTAACGTATGGCGATGAATCGGCTTAAAAAGTTTTCACTAACATCAGGCGGAAAGAGCGTGGCTCTAGCGGATGAAAATGCTTGTCATCTTTTGCTGCTGTCTCCTCCTTGAGTTGAGAAGCGTAATAATAGTCAATCGCAGAATCGCGACGGTTTCCTAGGTTGAATCCCTCCAACTCTAATTTGACACTCGAACTCCACTTGTAACTAATACGACCGTTGACGGTTGAACTCGGACGGGAGCGAACTTGATTGTCTTCGGTCAACGCTCGTGGACCGAAATACCGTAAGCGTAATGCGCCAGACCAAGCACCGAGTTTCTCAACGGTGGCCGAGAGTTGCGCAACACCTTCTACAGCACCGACCACATATTGAGACGCACGATCACCATCGCGATAGCGTGCGCGCGCATATGCTGCATCAAGATCGAGGCTAAGCCAATTGTTGGCTTGATAGGAAGTCGAGATTTCTACACCATGGCGTCGACTTGGTCGTCCGGCTTCGGTGGTGCCAGCATCTCCAACGAAATTGAGTTCAGAATCAAAGTCGAGGCGATAGAGCGACACACTGCTTTGTAAGCCTGGCAGCCACTCACTACGCAAGCCGATTTCTTGGCCGTTTGAACGCACAAGTCCAGGCGAAACCTCGCTCGCTTGTAGGCTTTGCGGATCGATGCGCGTGAGTGTGGCGCGCGCATCATTGCTATGAAATCCGCGTCCCACATTTAGGTAAAACTCACTTTGTTTCCAAGGACAAAAAACCAAGCTTGCAGATGGGCTCAAGAGTTGATCATTGGTTTTGCCAGAATTCTCTCGGCGGTCACTGCGCACTTGGAGTTGATAACGGTCAAAACGTAGGCCGACGTTGCTGCGGAAATACTCACTCCAACGTGTGCTCATGTCGGCGTACAGCGCGGCGCTAAATTCTTTAATATGGTCTTGGCGCACACTCGAAAGTAGTTGACGTTCGCGCGTTTTGTTCAAGCCATTGAAGATATTGTCGTGTTGAATTTGGGTGCCAAGCGTAAAGTCGGTATTGTTACCATACAAATGCGAGTGCCAGGTATGGCTGGCGTTGACGCCGCTAGTGACCCTTTGATCAGGTTGACTAAATTGGTCACCATTCAAGGGATCATCCATGAAATAAGTGAAGTTGGAAAACAGGTCAAGCTGCTGCTGAATGAGGTAAACGTTGAGCTTACTTGCATCGTCATTATTCGTACGTCGCCATACGCCTGACAGACTGTATCGATACGCTTGCCCACCGTCACTGTGATCGATCGCGTCAAAACGGTTGAGGCTGCCATTCTCGACTGCTCGCAAAGGGATTTGATCTGTTGCATTCCAGCTACCGCGATACGCCATCGCACTAAGATTAAAACCGTTGTTCGCAAAGCCTTCGCTGTAGCGCAGAACCGCGTTCACTTTCTTGAAATTCTCGGGTTGAACGAAGGGACCATCTTTGTGCATCAACTCTAGTGCATACAGCAGGCTGCCATCAGCGAAATCAGGAGAGGCGGCCAGCAGGGCGCGTTGATAGTTATGTTCACCGACAGTGCTACTAAAAATGCTCTGCCGTAGGCGGTTTGCGTAGGTGATGGCGGCGCTACCTGCCGAGGAGAAATCTCCGGTCGTTGACGAGTAAGGACCTTTTTTATAATCCATACGCGCAGCGAGTTCAGGAATCAAGAAGTTGAGATCGGTCCATCCTTGACCATGCGAATGGCTGCGCTGGTTCACGGGCATATCATCGAGCGTGGTACGTAAATCTGTTCCGTGATCAAGATTGAAACCGCGCAAGTAAAATTGATTCGCTTTGCCTTCTCCACTGTGTTGACTCACGATCACACCCGGTATCGCCTCGAGTAGTTCTCCAGGCCGATATGTCGTCATGTTTTCTAATTTTTTTTGACCTACCATACCGGCGTTGGCTGCATCAAGTAATCCGAGTTGACTACTGCGAGAGCCATCAATACTAACGCGATGGACCAAGGAGTCATCAGCGAAAGCGCTGCTTTGAAATGCGATGAGGAGGCAGAGAGTTAGTGTACGAAGTTTCATATGGCGGAGATGCCAGACGATGAAGGTCTGCAGCATCATTGTTGCGTGCGACTGTGAATTAAGGAACAGCCTGTTCGCGCTTGGCTCGATGGAAGGTCAAGGTCTGTACAGACTTAGCATTCGCTTCAGTACCATTAATATTGAGCGTATTGACTTGGTCGACCAAAAAATCCGTTAGCACCGCTTGGTGCACGATAGATTCCGGTTCTAGTGCTTGTTTCTCTATTTCTTGAAATACGAATACATTATTCGGATCTACTCGCAAGCCCACCCATTTGATATCGAGTTTTTCTTGCTTAGGATTCAAAATATAGAACTGTTTTTCGAAGTATTTCTTGAAAACTTGCACATCGTCGGGGTCGCTTAAATCGAATTGACGTTGGTACAGGTTTTCAAGAAGCGCCTCCACATCGTGAGCCATGAAGGTGTGCACGATTTCTGTGTTGCCGCTACGTGGGTTCATACTGATATCGGTAATGCCAGCATGAAAACGGTGAGCAAATGCCGCAGCACTCATCGCGATGAGTGCAGTGGCAAAGCTGATTTTGATACGAGTTAGGATCATGTGTTTCTAATTTGTGCAGATTGAATTGATTAGCCTGGTTAGGCTAATCAATTCAAACCCGATTTCTTATTTTACTTCTTTCACCGCAGCCTTGACAGGCTTCGCAGATTTCACTGCTTTTGCCGCAGGTGCTGGTGTTGCTTGAGCCGCGGGCGCTGCTGGAGCGGCAACCGGTGCTGGCGCAGCTTCTGCTGGTTTTGCAGTTTCCTTAGCTGGATCTTTCTTATCAGTGTTTAATGGCGTTTTATAGTCAGCCATCATGTCACTTGGCGGGAAATTCATCTTGAACAATTCAACGCGTGACTTCGTAATCTTACGTGGCCAAGAGTTGTTATTGGTGTCGATGTCTGCCGTTTCCAAATAAGGATCTTGTGTGATGCCAATCAAAGGTTCATCAGTCACGATCAACTTGGTGATTTTCTTGGTGTTGTAACGCCATACTTCGGCAGGAATACGTTCTACATATTTCTTGCCACTTTGCAGTTGCACTTCCAGAATCAAAGGCATCACCAAGCCACCAAGGTTCGAGAAATCAACCAAGTAGAAATACTTGCCAGATTTCAGCATCGCTTTTTCGTCCGCTTCCAGAGATTTCATTAAGTCAGCGTAGGTGTTGCGATCTTTATTGGTGACAGTGAAATCGTCATGCTCGTTGTAGAAATCTTTCAACTCTGGATGAGAGTCAAGACGACGCTCCAACTTGCCTTTATCCGCTTGATTCGCAGTTGAAATTGGCTCAGCTTGGAATTGCGCACGACGCCATGCTTTTTCTACTTCAGGATCTTTGCTAGAAACAGTGTACTCAACGATACCATCGATACTGATATCCACTGGATCCGTGGTGTAGAACCAACCGCGCCAGAACCAATCCAAATCTACGCCCGAAGCGTCTTCCATGGTGCGGAAAAAGTCAGCTGGTTGTGGGTGCTTGAACATCCAGCGTTGGGCGTATTTCTTGAAGGCATAATCGAATACTTCGCGCCCCAAAATGGTCTCACGCAAGATATTCAGACCTGTTGCGGGTTTGTCATATGACTGGCTGCCAAATTCACGTAAAGGAATGTTGTCGGACGTAGTCATAATGGAAGTCAGCTTCGATTTGTCGGCGCTCATATAATCGGTGATAAGACGCGGGAAACCTGAGAGTGAAGGGAAGTTTCTATCCCATTCCTGCTCGGCAAGAAACTGCAAAAAGGAGTTTAACCCTTCGTCCATCCATGTCCACTGGCGCTCATCGGAATTAACAATCATCGGGAAGTAGTTGTGACCGACTTCGTGGAAGATAATAAACAGCAACGCAGATTTGAGGCGAGGTGAGTACGTGCCGTCTGCATCGGGGCGAGGAGCATTGAAGCTAATCATCGGGTATTCCATACCGCCGCCAATATCAACATTGGCAGAAATGGCAACAGGATACGGATACGGGAAGGTATATTTGGAATAGACCTTGAGAGTGTGCGCCACTGCACGAGTGGAGTATTGTTCCCAGAGCGGGTTTCCCTCTTTGGCGTAGAACGACATCGCCATAACGCGCTTGCCTTCTACGTTCACGCCCATTGCATCCCAGATGTATTTCCGTGA
>CALKVB010000103.1 GCA_937996605.1 uncultured Oxalobacteraceae bacterium
GGTACCGGCGGGACCTCTCCTTTTGGCAATGGCGGCACCAACCCTGAAGGCATTCGGATTGGAGGCCAAAGCCAACGCCGTTCTGCCGTGAAGGTATGGGAAGCGAGATCTTTCAAAGACTACGATACCGAACGCGAACTTGGCACACGCAATATTAAAGTCGCGTTACGTCGATTGCGTCGCTTTGCGCGACAAGGTGCGGCAGAAGAACTGGCGCTCGATGCCACCATCAAAGCAACCGCTAACAATGCCGGCTATCTCGATATCAAGATGCAGCCGGAACGTAAAAATAATATCAAGGTGCTGATGCTACTCGATGTCGGTGGCACCATGGACGACCACATTGAGCAGATAGAAGAGTTGTTTTCAGCAGCTAAGACTGAATTTAAGAACATGGAATTCTTCTACTTTCATAATTGTGTCTATGACTATTTGTGGAAGAACAATCATCGTCGTCACTCGGAAAAATTCCCGACTTGGGATTTGCTACGCAAGTACCCTGCCGACACCAAGCTGATTTTCGTGGGCGATGCGACCATGAGTCCCTACGAAATATTACAACCGGGCGGCTCAGTCGAATACAACAACGACGAAGCCGGTGCAACGTGGATACAACGCTTCACCTCACACTTCCCGAAATATGTCTGGCTTAACCCTGAACCAGAAGGCATCTGGCAATATCGCCAATCAATCGATATCATTCGGCAGTTGATGAGCAACCGCATGTTCCCGATAACATTGACAGGCTTAGAGCAAGGCATGCGACTATTAAGCAAATAACTATCCACAATCACAATTGAATAGCGCATTCTCACAACAAAATGGGCACAAACCTGATTTTGACGGCAATTAACTGTATGCATATCCAGTATTTCTCTTTACAATTATTCGTCAAAACCTGGCTTTTCCGTGTAGGATAAAAAAAGAACGTTGACGGCGTTTAGCCTACCTGCCATCAACCGCAGCCTAATTTCATTACTTTATTCACCGATTTACATCGCATGGCAACTAAAAAAACGACGACTCCATCCGACTACAGCGAATCATCCATCCGCGTCCTTAAGGGGCTAGAACCGGTCAAACAAAGACCAGGGATGTATACCCGCACTGAAAATCCACTCCATATCATCCAAGAAGTTATCGACAATGCCTCTGATGAAGCATTGGGTGGGCACTGTAAAAACATTCAAGTCACCCTCAATACCGATGGCAGCATCAGTGTTGAAGATGATGGCCGTGGTATCCCAGTTGGTTTACATCCCGACGAAGGCGTACCCACAGTTGAAATCGTCTTCACACGTCTCCACGCAGGTGGTAAATTCGACAAAGGCTCGGGTGGTGCTTATGCATTCTCTGGTGGTTTGCATGGTGTCGGTGTTTCCGTCACCAATGCCTTATCGAAGCGCTTAGAGATTACCGTATGGCGAGAAGCTGGTTTGCACAACCTAACCTTCGCCAATGGAGATGTGATTGAACCCTTGCGCACGCAACCACTGGGCCGCGGCGATAAAAAGAACGGTACACGTGTCACGGTATGGCCAGACGCTAAATACTTTGATTCACCCAATATTTCTATTCCTGAGATGCAGCGCCTGTTACGTTCCAAGGCAGTTTTGCTGCCTGGCGTGAAGGTCACATTTACAAATGCAAAATCAGGTGAGAGCCAAACTTGGCAGTACGACCAAGGTTTGCGCGGTTATTTGACCGAAGCCTTGGCGCAAGCATCACACGGTGAGTTAGTGATCCCCATGTTCGAAGGCGAACAATTTGCCAGCGCCGATGCTGATGGCTTTGCCGAAGGTGAAGGCGCGTCTTGGGTAGTCGCTTGGACTGAAGACGGCGCGGTAGTACGTGAATCTTATGTGAATTTGATTCCAACGCCAGCCGGCGGCACTCACGAATCTGGATTACGCGAAGGTTTGTTCGGCGCGGTAAAGAGTTTCGCAGAAATGCATTCGCTGTTACCCAAAGGCGTCAAACTTTTACCGGAAGACGTGTTTGCCCGCGCCTCTTTTGTGCTCTCCGCGAAGGTTTTAGATCCGCAATTTCAAGGCCAAATTAAAGAGCGTTTAAATTCACGCGATGCTGTGCGTTTAGTCTCTAGCTTCGCTAAACCGCCACTTGAATTATGGCTTAACTCGCATGTGGAACTGGGCAAAAAACTCGCTGAATTGGTCATCAAACAAGCGCAATCACGCCTACGTTCTTTGCAAAAAGTAGAGAAGAAAAAGTCTTCCGGTGTCGCTGTTTTGCCTGGCAAACTAACTGACTGTGAATCGAATGACATCAGTCGCAATGAATTATTCCTCGTCGAGGGCGATTCTGCGGGGGGTTCCGCAAAGATGGGGCGCGACAAAGAGTTCCAAGCGATTCTGCCTTTACGCGGCAAAGTCTTAAACTCCTGGGAATCTGAACGCGATCGCCTATTTGCAAATAACGAGATTCACGATATCGCAGTCGCCATCGGTGTCGACCCACACAGTATCAACGACACGATAGACCTCAGCAATCTGCGCTACGGCAAGATCTGTATTCTGTCTGATGCGGACGTCGACGGCTCGCACATTCAAGTGCTGCTGCTGACTTTGTTCTTCAAGCATTTCCCGCAATTGATTGCACGCGGTCATATCTGCATCGCACGTCCTCCGCTGTTCCGCGTAGACGCTCCTGCTCGCGGCAAAAAACCTGCGCAGAAAATTTATGCTTTAGATCAAGGCGAATTAACTGCGATCGAAGACAAGCTACGTAAAGACGGCGTAAAAGATGGCGCATGGGCGATTTCCCGCTTTAAAGGTCTTGGTGAAATGAATGCCAACCAATTATGGGAAACCACCATGAATCCTGACACGCGTCGTTTACTGCCTGTCGCACTTGGCGAATTTGACCAAGAGTTCTCTGAAGCCCGCTTCAATATGTTGATGGGTAAGAGCGAGGCCTCGGCACGTAAGGCTTGGCTAGAGGAACATGGCAATGAAGTAGAGGCCGACATATAGTTGAGAGACTTCTCAAACCGCATACTTGGGCGAATTGCGGCGTTGCTTGTCCTCGCAATACGCTTGTATTGCTCCGGGAAGCGCCTTGCACTTCATCCCAACTATGCAATTTGAAAAGCCCTCAAGATCGAGTTCTTCAAAACCGAATAAAAACATTTTTGAATAATCATCAAAAACACAAACAAAGATTATGAGCGAACAAGCAAATTTATTTGATGAAGCACCGGAAAACGGTGGTGGTAATGGTGGCGATAGCGAGAGTTTGACGCTGGCGACTTTTGCTGAGCGAGCCTATCTCGACTATGCCATTTCCGTGGTTAAAGGTCGTGCATTACCTGACGTTAGCGATGGTCAGAAACCCGTGCAGCGTCGTATCCTGTATTCGATGAACGAATTGGGTTTGAACTCCACCGCGAAGCCACGTAAGTCGGCGACGGTGGTAGGTGACGTACTCGGTAAATTGCACCCGCATGGTGATCAATCCGTATACGACGCGATGGTGCGCATGGCGCAGGATTTTTCTCTGCGTTACCCTCTGATTGATGGACAAGGTAATTTCGGTTCTCGCGATGGCGACGGTGCAGCGGCAATGCGGTATACCGAAGCGCGTTTAACACCAATTTCAAAATTGCTGCTTGATGAAATTGATCTCGGCACGGTGGATTTTCAGCCAAACTACGATGGTTCCTATGAAGAACCTACCCTACTTCCAGGCCGTTTGCCTTTCGTCTTATTGAATGGCGCTTCGGGTATTGCGGTGGGTATGGCGACCGAGATTCCTTCACACAACCTGACTGAAGTGGCCAAAGCTGCGGTTGCCTTAATTCGCAATCCTAAGATTAGCCATGCTGAGTTAATGGAACACATTCCAGGCCCAGATTTCCCAGGTGGTGGTCAAATCATTACCCCTGCCGCAGCGATTAGTGATATCTACGCAGCGGGACGTGGTAGCGTGAAAGTGCGTGCACGTTGGAAAATCGAAGAACTCGCGCGTGGTCAATGGCAAGCCGTGGTGACCGAATTACCACCGGGGACTTCCACGCAGAAAGTGTTGGAAGAAATCGAAGAGATTACCAACCCTAAAGTCAAACTCGGCAAAAAATCTCTGTCGCCTGAACAAATCAGCCAAAAGCAAATCATGTTGTCGGTACTCGATGCCGTGCGCGATGAATCTGGTAAAGATGCGGCAGTACGTTTAGTGTTGGAACCGAAGTCTAAGAACCAAGATCAAACCGAGTTCATGCAGATGTTGTTGGCGCACACCTCGCTCGAGACATCGGCGTCTTTGAACTTGGTGATGATCGGTGGCGATGGACGTCCGCGCCAAAAATCACTGACAGAAATTTTGACAGAATGGATTAGCTTCCGTTTCGAAACGGTGACTCGCCGCACACGTTACAAACTGAAAAAAGTTGACGATCGCATTCATATTTTGGAAGGTCGCGAAGCTGTCTTATTGAATATCGATAAAGTTATTAAGATTATTCGCGAATCAGACGAACCAAAACCAGCCTTGATTGAAGCTTTCCGTTTATCAGATCGTCAAGCGGAAGATATTTTGGAAATTCGTCTGCGTCAATTGGCTCGTTTGGAAGCCATTAAGATTCAACAAGAATTAGCTGAATTGCGTAACGAGAAGACCAATTTGCAAAACTTGCTCGATGATCCTGCAGCAATGAAGAAATGCATCATCAAGGAAATCGAAGCCGATGCAAAACAATACGGTGATGCACGCCGCACCTTGATCGAAGAGGCGCAAAAAGCTTCGGTTGAAACGAAGGTGATTGATGAGCCTGTGACCGTAGTTGTTTCGGAAAAAGGCTGGGTGCGCGCGCGTACCGGTCACGAGCACGATCCTGTACAATTTAGCTTCAAGGCGGGCGATAGCTTGTATGGCACATTTGAGTGCCGTACCGTGGACAATCTCTTGGTGTTTGGCTCCAACGGACGCGTCTACTCCGTCGCCGTTTCAGCCTTACCAGGTGCGCGTGGCGATGGCGTACCAGTGACCACTTTGATCGATTTGGCCGCTGGCACACGTATCTTGCATTATTTTGCAGGTAAAGCAGACATCCCATTGCTATTGGCATCCACTGCAGGTTATGGCTTCACGGCCAAACTCGGTGACATGGTGGGACGTATGAAAGCCGGTAAAGCCTTCATGACACTCGACGATGGCGATGAACCTCTGGCACCGACAGCCATAGCTGATGATGCTAGCGCGATTGCCTGCCTCTCAGAAAAAGGTCGTCTGTTAGTGTTTGGTCTCAACGAAATCAAGCAATTATCAAGCGGTGGCCGTGGCGTGATTTTGATGGAACTTGAAGCCAAAGAAAAACTGTTGGCGGCGACTGCAATTAGCCAAAAAGGCGTCAAAGTCAGTGGCATTGGTCGCGCCGCTAAGGCTCAGGAGGTCGTCCTTAGTGCAAGTAGCCTCGCGGTTCATATCGGAAAACGCGCGCGTAAAGGTAAAGCGCTGGAGTCGAAAATCAAAGCGCAAAGTTTAACAAAGAATTAATCCTCAGCATTCACAAAAAAAACCTGATGCTGATGCGTCAGGGTTTTTCTTTGGTTGAAATTCGAACGAAAATCAAAACAATGCAAGCACAACACGCTTACTCGCCAAGTACGACCTGATTTTTACCATTCGCTTTTGCCCGATACAGCGCAGCGTCTGCCACTGTCAATAACTCATCAGGATTTGTCGTTTGACGTGAATCAGCGATACCGGCAGAGAAACCTACCTTAAATTCACCATGTTCTGAGACATGAACGACTCGACTAAATGCCAGACGAATTTTCTCCAAGACCATACGTGCAACATCCGCAGTAGTGTTAGGAAAAATGACAATAAACTCCTCACCACCATAGCGTCCAACAGCATCGCTCTTGCGCAAGCGCTGCTTTAGCATATGCGACAAAGTACGCAATACTTGATCCCCCATCTGATGACCGTAGGTATCATTTACTTGTTTAAAATTATCAAGGTCGATCATCGCGACCGCCACACATGTGACAGTGCGGCTAGCACTTGAAATCTTAGAAATCAGATCTTCTTTGATCGCAGTATGATTATATAAACCGGTTAAACCGTCCCGCATCACCAAGGAGCGCAGAGAGCGAAAACGTTCTGCACGTGACGACAAAGACGAAATCAACAACTCGGGAGCAATTGGTTTGCACAAAAAATCATCTGCACCGACCTTTACCGCAGCGATTTGCTTCTGCTCATCCTGCTCGCTTGATAAAAAGATGATAGGCACATCAAGATAGGAATGATCTTGACGAATGACTTTCGAAAGCTCTACGCCATCACAATTGGGCATGTAGATATCCATCAAAATCAATTCTGGACGGAAGCTAGACATATGCTCCAATACCAATTCCGGATCATTAAGCACTTCGACCACCATTCCGGCTGATCTCAAAATTTGACTATAAGCCTGGGTCAAATCGATGTCATCATCAATGATCAAGATACGGTACAAACGTGATTCCGGCTGGGCGATAATTTCTTCGATGCGTTCCGTCAATGCCAATACATCCACCGGCTTTAGGAAAAATCCTTCACCGCCTGCACGTACTGCGCAAAGGCGGCTCTCAAAATTATTCAAACTCGACATAAATAAGGTTGGCGGCAAGGTTCTACCCTGCGCCTTCAAGCGAGCAATTTCATTACCACCAGCGTGATAACCGTGTTGACAGTCAAGGTCAATCACTAAAAATGAAGGCATTTTTTCGTCGAGTGCCTCACCCAAATGTTCGAGACACTCAATGTGACAAACATCGAAGGCAAACTGTTCGAGCTGCTGCACCAGTTCACCTATTTTTTCATGATCGCTATCGACCAAATAAATCAACTTGCGCTCTACCTCCACCACGACAGGTTTAGGGGGAGCCAAAGCTTCAGGTTCAGCTTCGGGCTCCGCAACACGCGATTCTTGAATATATCTTTCGATATGCTGACAAAATTCTTGAAGACGACTAGGGTCCCAAGTTTCGCCACTCATGAAAGACTTAAGTTGCGACTCCAGCGCACGCGCTTTGGTTCCCATATCGGGAAAACCAAAAGTTCCCGCAGAGCCAGCCATCGTATGAAGAAGGCGATGTAATAAGATCTCGTGTTCCTTGTTCTCTGGTTCACGTTGAAATGCGTCTTTAGCCTCTTCGATCTCAGCCAATTTCCCCGGCAATTTTGAAATAAAAACTTGCCCGAGCGCGCGTATTGCGGCTTCGAGTTCGTTATCGGCGGAGCTCACTTAGCTCACCTTTTCCCATAAACTACGAACCTGCACTGAGAGGCTCATAGGGTCAAACGGCTTGGCAATCACACCAATCGCCCCCAAGGTAAAATAATAGTCTTGTTCGCTTGACTGTACTTTTGCCGTCATAAAAATCACAGGCGTATTTGCCGTAGTGGCCTTTTTACGCAACTCCGCCAAAGTCGTCGGACCGTCCATGTTCGGCATCATTACATCCAACAATAACAAGTCAGGCTCGAAACCGCCATCAATAGCTGCGATTGCTTCCGCGCCAGAACTACAAGTTTTGAGGACGAAGCCACCAACCACCTCAAGAGCAATTTGCGCGACAGCCTGAATATCCAGATCATCTTCCACATACAAAATATTGGTGAGTGACTTAGCGGACATAATTTTCCTTTGAAAATGCTACTAATTCGATGGAATTAGGAGGGAATAGATTGATCGCACCAGACGTGCATAGTCTCATGTAATCATATCTCTCAGAGAGATGATGTCAAAGCAAAATTATTGTTTTAGTGAATTTTTTCCAACAGGCAATAGAATTTCTGTGCTGCGACACAGCAATTCAACACAAACTCAGCGAAGTTGTCCCTGAAAAACCGTCGCATGGTGAGGATTAATCCCGATCAAATACGACAAATCCGCTGGTCGAGTAATCTTCCATAAAGCAAAATCTGCGGCCTTACCCACTTCAAGACTACCGATCTCTTTTGCTAATCCAAGTGCTTTGGCTGCATTGATCGTGACTCCCTGCAAGGCCTCGAGCGGTGTCAAGCGGAACAAGGTGCATGCCATATTCATACTCAGAAGCAGCGACGTCATGGGTGAAGTTCCTGGATTGCAATCGCTCGCTACGGCCATCGGCACACCAGCATCCCGCAATGCACTGATGGGCGGCAGCTTGGTTTCCCTTAAAAAGTAGAAAGCCCCCGGCAGTAAAACAGCAACAGTCCCCGCTGCCCGCATCGCCGCGATACCTTCATCGCTCAGATATTCGAGATGATCAGCTGAGAGACCTCGATACTTTGCTGTCAAAGCGGCACCGCCTTGGTCAGACAATTGTTCCGCATGCAGTTTCACTGGCAAACCCAAGCTTTGCGCTTGTTGAAATACACGTTCAGTCTGCGCTGGTGTAAAGCCGATCTTCTCGCAAAAAACATCGACCGCATCGGCCAACCCTTCAGCTGCAATAGCTGGCAACATTCGCTCGCAGACCTCATCAACATAATCATCGGCGCGGCCAGCAAACTCGGGCGGCAGAGCGTGTGCCCCCAAAAACGTCGTGCATACGCGCACCGAAAACTGCTGGGGTAAAGCACGTGCCACGCGCAAAATTTTCGCTTCTGTGTCGGTGTCGAGCCCATATCCAGATTTGATTTCAATCGTGGTCACCCCTTCTGCCAAGCTACTCCGCAAACGAGGCAAGCTCTCTGCTAACAATTGATCTTCGGTTGCCAGACGTGTGGCTTTCACCGTCGACACAATACCTCCCCCTTGACGCGCGATTTCTTCGTAGGCGACACCGTTAAGCCTTGCCTCAAACTCATTGCTGCGATTGCCCGCATAGACCAAATGAGTATGGCAATCGATCAAGCCTGGGGTCAACCAGGTGCCTTGGCCGTCATGTATGACCTTGCTTTGATAGTCGGCCGGTAAATCTGCACAGGTACCTAGCCATGCGATCTTGCCATCTTTGACCGCAATCGCAGCATCACGAATTTCGCCATAGCCTTCGACCATGGTCGCCAAGTGCACATTAATCCACAAACTATCCCAAGACATGCCTTGCTCCATGATGATCTAGGTGATTCAAAAACGAAATGCGCATCAAATACAAAATGCTATTCTCAGAGGTCTGAATATGTAGTGATATTCCCTGCCCTTCGTGCTCCTCTTCCAGCAACAATAAATCGCCGCGCTCAAGTTCGGCTTGTTTACCGACGCGCGCATTGCCTTTTTCACAGAATAGCAAAATTTGTTGTGCATCTTCGGCTCGCACTTGATGATCACCGCCACTCAAACGCTGCATAAAATGCTGGCAAGCATCACGTCTTGTCATCAAATTTAAATCGACGATGGTGCCAGCCTCCAGCGATGCATAGATCGGTTCTTCGCCAGGAAAACGATAGGGCAAACTATCCTGAGTGAGCCGTTGGCCATCACTAGCTTCTTTCGATGCCTTCAACACCATCGCTTGCCCAGACAATATCGCTAGACTGCGATCAATTTGTGCAAAGTACGAGAACGGGCCATCTTGTGCCACCGTCGCTGTACTCAAGCGCCAGACAAAGGAATCTATGTCGGCTTGTTCTGGAAAAATCGCTAACTCGGTTGTACTCCCACCACCGTTTTTCCAGGGCATTGTCCGATAGTCTTTTGCTGTCCATTTACGCATGGGCTACTTTCAACAGTCTCTTTTTTGGGGGTAATCAAGCAAACGATACTTTGACCTATCGCCTGCCTGTATTTGTCATGGTCAGAACGTATGAGTATGTGGTCCAAATTAGTCGAGGTACAAGTGCGAATACAGATCAGCACATTGCGCGCTCAAAGCTCCATCCACCACTAAATTTTTCGCTGCTTCAATATCCGGTGCGAAGAAACGATCTTTATCGTAGAACGCCACCTTCGAACGCAATAGTGCATGCACTGTACTGAGGCTGGAAGAAGTTTTTAATGGAACGTGGAAATCGACACCTTGTGCCGCGGCTAACAATTCGATGCCGACGATAGTCGCTGTATTGTGTGCCATTTCGTGCAAGCGACGTCCTGCGTAAGTCGCCATACTGACGTGATCTTCTTGATTTGCAGATGTTGGAATCGTATCGACACTGGCTGGGTGCGCGTGCGATTTATTTTCCGACGCCAATGCTGCTGCAGTCACATGTGCAATCATGAAGCCAGAATTCAAGCCAGACGATGGTACCAAGAACGGTGGTAAACCAGAGATTGAGGAATCAATCAACAAAGCGATACGACGCTCAGAAATCGAACCAATTTCAGCAATCGCTAAGGCCAAAGTATCCGCTGCAAAAGCCACTGGTTCTGCATGGAAGTTACCACCCGAAATCACTTCATTGGTATCGACAAACACCAAAGGATTATCCGTCACTGCATTCGCTTCTATCAGCAAAGTACGTGCGGCATTATTAATGATATCGAGGCAAGCACCCATCACTTGAGGTTGGCAGCGCAAGCAATATGGATCTTGTACACGTTCGTCGTTCACCAAATGCGATTGGCGAATTTCACTACCGTTCAATAATGTCCGATAAATATTTGCGGTCGCGATTTGGCCAGGCTGACCACGTACCGCATGGATGCGGGGATCAAATGGTGCATCGCTACCTTTTGCTGCATCCACTGATAAGGCACCAGTAATGGTCGCGGCTTCTAACAAGCGCTCTGCCAAGAACAAACCATTCAAGGCCAAGGCTGTCGATACTTGGGTACCATTGATCAACGCCAAACCTTCTTTCGCGGCTAACACGACAGGTGTAATTCCTGCGTTCGCTAAAGCTGTTTTAGCATCAACCATTTTTCCATCGACACGCACTTGGCCTTCACCCATGATCGCTAAAGTCATGTGCGACAAAGGCGCCAAATCGCCAGAGGCGCCGACCGAACCTTTTACCGGAATCGCAGGCATGATGCCGGCGTTGTACGCGGCGATCATGGTATCGATGACAGAGGCACGAATACCGGAGAAGCCACGCGCCAAACTCGCGATTTTCATCGCAATAATCAAACGTACGACTTCGTCAGAAATCAATTCACCGGAACCCACAGAGTGCGACAAAATGAGGTTCTTTTGCAAGAGCTCTAAGTCTTCATCAGGAATACGCGTCTTGGCTAACTTACCGAAGCCCGTATTAATGCCGTATGCGGCATCACCTTTCGCCACGATGCGATCAATGGTCGCGGAAGATTCATTGATCGCGGTGTAAGCCGATTCTGCTAAAGCGAGTTTGAAAGGCTTTTGCCAGATCGCGCGTAAGTCAGCCAGTTTGAATTGGCCAGGTTGTATGGTGAATGTTGTGCTCATAATTTTTCCTTTGTTTTTTTAACCCCTCAACGCCGAGACGCTGAGACGCTGAGGAGCGCAGCGAAATGCAAATAACTCTCGTTTTGCTTTTCCTCTATTTCCGATTTTCTCTGCGCCTCGGCGTTGAGGGGTTTTAATCTTCAGTTCGACGTCAACAAAAATTACTTAATCATCGGCAAATTCAAGCTATTGCGTTTCGCGCAGGCGACCGCTTGCTCGTAACCGGCATCAGCATGACGCATGACGCCAGAGCCACAATCGTTGACCAACACACGTGCCAAACGTTTCGCCGCCGCATCAGTTCCATCTGCAACGATGACCATACCTGAATGCTGCGAGTAACCCATGCCGACGCCGCCGCCGTGATGCAAGGACACCCAGCTCGCACCACCTGCCGTATTCAACAATGCGTTCAATAAAGGCCAATCAGAAACTGCATCAGTGCCATCTTTCATGCCTTCGGTTTCACGATTCGGGCTAGACACAGAACCTGTATCCAAGTGATCACGACCAATCACAATAGGCGCTTTCAATTCACCGTTCTTTACCATTTCGTTGAAGGCTAAGCCTGCGATATGACGTTCGCCCAAACCTAACCAGCAAATACGCGCTGGCAAGCCTTGGAAGGCGATGCGCTCACCAGCCATATCCAACCATTTGTGTACGCCTTTATTCTCGGGGAATAGTTCCTTAATCTTAGCATCGGTCTTACGAATATCTTCAGGATCACCAGACAAAGCCACCCAACGGAAAGGCCCTTTGCCGTCGCAGAACAAAGGACGAATATAAGCTGGAACAAAACCTGGGAAGTCAAAGGCATTCTTCACACCTGTATCAAAAGCCACTTGACGAATATTATTGCCGTAGTCGACCGTTGGAATGCCCATCGCATGGAAATCCAACATCGCTTGCACATGCACTGCACAAGCCTGTGCCGCCTCTGCTGTTAATTTCGCGTGTTGACTTGGGTCTTTTTGCGCTTCTTTCCATTGCTCTACAGACCAGCCAATCGGTAAGTAACCATTAATCAGATCATGGGCAGAAGTTTGGTCGGTCACCAAATCAGGTTTGAGACCACCCGCTTTAGCGCGTTTCACCAACTCAGGCAAAATTTCTGCCGCGTTGCCCAACAAGGCAATCGAGATCGCATCTTTACGTGCGGTATGAAATTTGATGAGCTCAATCGCATCGTCCAAATCTTTGGCTTGCTTGTCAACGTAGCGAGTACGCAGACGGAAATCGATACTCGATTGTTGGCATTCGATATTCAGTGA
Organism: uncultured Oxalobacteraceae bacterium; assembly: GCA_937996605.1. Classification (GTDB taxonomy): domain Bacteria; phylum Pseudomonadota; class Gammaproteobacteria; order Burkholderiales; family Burkholderiaceae_D; genus Undibacterium. The sequence goes on from CALKVB010000103.1 coordinate 12,578, forward strand.
CACCGCGCCGGCGAAAGTTGCCGCTAAAGGTTGCGCTCCGCCCATACCGCCTAAGCCTGCCGTTAAAATCCAACGCCCCCCCCAGTCACCGCCAAAGTGTTGGCGACCTGCTTCAGCGAAAGTCTCATAGGTACCTTGCACGATGCCTTGAGTGCCAATGTAAATCCAGCTACCAGCCGTCATTTGCCCATACATGAACAAGCCTTTGCGGTCGAGTTCATTGAAGTGTTCCCAATTCGCCCATTTAGGTACGAGATTGGAATTGGCGATCAAGACGCGTGGAGAATCTGGTGTGGTTTTAAATACGCCGACTGGCTTACCCGATTGAATTAACAGCGTTTCATCTTCTTCGAGATTCTTTAAGCTTTCAAGGATTTGATCGAAACATTCCCAATTGCGTGCTGCACGACCAATGCCGCCATACACCACTAAATGTTTTGGGTTTTCAGCGACTTCTTTATCGAGATTATTTTGCAGCATGCGGTAAGCCGCTTCGGCCACCCATGTCTTACATACTTTTTCTGCACCGCGTGGCGCACGGATTTCACGACTTGCATCCCAACGTGGATCTTGATTCATCAATTTCTCCTTCGAATAAAGAGTGAATTTCAAATGCCATAGGGTCAACATACGCAACAATTCTCGCACCACTATAGCCGACAGCGCTTAGTTTAAGTTGTATATACAACTTACGCAAGCACTTTTTTATGATAAAAAAATGATATCTAAAACAAATGATTTTCCTGTGTCCATGCAGCAGCCATACATTTCATCACTACATCAAGTTGTCACGTGTTACCATTCGCACAATGCAAGATTTGAGTACCTATTCACACGAAATCACTCATGAGCCATGACCTCCCCTTGGAAGCTGTCCCCGTCTTCCAGCGCATTAAAAACTATTTACTCAAAGAGATACAAACGGGTACCTGGAAGGAAGGCGATGCTATTCCCTCGGAAGCTGCGTTAGCGCAAAAATTTAATGTTTCGCGCATGACGGTAAATCGTGCAGTGAGAGAATTAACCAGTGAGCAAATTCTGCATCGCGTACAAGGTTCAGGTACGTACGTCGCACAACAAAAATACCAAGCCACGTTAGTTGAAATCAAAAGTATTGCCGAAGAGGTGCGCTCCCGTGGTCACGTGCATCGTAGTGAACTACATGAGCTTATTGCTTATCCAGCCGATGAAAAATTAGCGGCACAGTTTCAAGTCAAAGTTGGACACCAACTCTTTCATTCAGTGATCGTGCATTTTGAAAACGAGCAAGCGATACAAGTTGAAGATCGCTGGGTGAATTCAAGCTTAGCTCCAGACTATTTACAGCAAGATTTCATCCACAAAACCCCGAATGAATATTTGGTTGCTGTCGCGCCATTACAGGGCGTTGACTATCGTATTGAGGCGGTACTCCCTGATCGTTCTATCGCTGATATGCTCCACATTTCAACCAAGGAAGCAAGCCTCGTATTACATCGCAAAACGCGGTCGCAAAATCAAATCGCGACTATTGTGACGATGTGGCACCCTGGAAATCGTTATCAGTTCACCGGCAGTTTCTAATCCGTCTCTTTTTGGGTTGTCCTCAACAGACATGGCATAAAGATGTTTCAAGCACTCTACCAAGCAATATCCAATTTCTTTGCCGCTTGCGCCAAATTCACGCTCTTATGGATCGCCGCGTTCGCTCTCATACCGCAGGCAAGCCTTGCACAAGAACACACACACACCGCGACTATCACCAATCATGAGCGGCCACGAGTAGCTCTTGTTTTATCGGGCGGCGGCGCTCGCGGATTCGCGCACATTGGGGTTTTACGCGTTCTGAAAGAAATGCGTATCCCAGTTGACTATGTAGTAGGTACCAGCATGGGGGCAGTTGTCGGCGGTGCATACGCGGCTGGTCGTTCAGTCGAAGATATTGAACAGATCGTGAGAACAACTTCATGGGACAGTGTCCTGGCTGATCGTCCGGCTCGGGATGCGATCGATTTCCGTCGTCGCGAAGAAGATGTGTTGCTGCCTTCGCGTATCGAACTTGCAGTCACAAAATCTGGCATCAGTCTACCGCCCGCTGCAGCGGGAAACGCAGCGTTAGAACAAGCGCTTTTGCGTTTATTGCCAAATGGGATGAAGAGTGAACATGTCAATCATCTTCCTATTCCCTTCCGCTCAGTCGCATCCGATTTGGTCACAGGCGAACTCGTTGAGTTGAGCGACTCACCGCTTTTTATCACCATGCGTGCCTCATTAGCCGTCCCCGGCATGTTCGCGCCTGTGCGTGTCAATAATCGCTTAGTGGTCGATGGTGGCTTGGTTCGCAACTTACCGATCGACATGGCGCATAAAATGGGCGCCGATGTGATTATTGCGGTGAATGTCGGCACACCACTTGCCCAAGAAAAGGAACTAGGAAGTGCGATCAGCGTTGCCCAACAAATGCTGCAAATTTTGACCGAACAAAATGTTCAGCGCTCGCTCAAAGAATTAAAGGCGCAGGATATTTTGATTGCGCCCGATTTAAGTGGCATCAATTTTCTTGATTTCAGCCAACATCATAATGCGATGCTGGCTGGCGATATTGCCGCCCGCCAGCTGGAACAAAAACTCAAAACATTAAGCGTGAGTAAAGAAGAGTATGCGCGCTTTGATCAATTACGGATGGCGGAAGGCATCATTCCAGATAAGACCTTACGCATCGCCAAAATCGAAGTAGAAGGAACTCAGCACATCAATCCAGAAATCTTGATTCGCCAATCAGGCATCCAAGTCAATGAACTAGCGAGTGAAGAAAAGGTGCGGCAGGTTAGTACAAAATTGTACGGGCGCGGCGATCTGGATCACGTTGAAATCGAGATGCAAGATCGCCTTGATGAACGCGATGTTACGATCAAAACACACGAAGCTGTTTGGGGTAAAAATCGTCTACGAGTAGGTCTAGAGCTCTCCAGCGACTTCCG
>CALKVB010000104.1 GCA_937996605.1 uncultured Oxalobacteraceae bacterium
AACCACCAAAGACTTCTCTGGATTCTGCATCGTAAAGTACAGGCTGGCCAAAGCATCTAAACGTCGAATTTTGGATAATGTACGATGCCGCGTTAATTGATCGGTTAAACGTAGTGCGGCCAAAGTATGCGCCAGCGCCTCATCATACTTACTGGCGGAGGAATACATACCTGCGTACACCACCTCCAAACGCACCAAATATTCCACTCGCTGTGATTGTTTGAGGATGCGTGCGAGCTCATCCAACTTAGCGATGCCCGCAGCCACTCTGCCGCTGTCCCGCAAAGCAATCACCTCACTAATCTGCAGCAAGGCGAGCGTCTCTTCATCCTTATTTTTTTGTGCTAATTCTTTCAAGGTGGCCGCAATTGCATCACTTTGCTGCGTATCGCCACTATCGGCGTAAGCACGTGAAAGTTCAAATAATGCGTCAACACGCAATTGATAATCGGTGTCTTCCTTCAGATTTGCATAAAATTCTTTTAATTGACGCAATGCAGCTTGATTGTCGCGTTCCAACAAAAGCTGTATCGACTCTAGCCTGGCGGCATCGTCTTTTTGATCCGCATATGCGATTGGTGACAACACCAAACTAGTGAACAATGCTAAGTGGATAAAAGCGTGAGTGACTGTCTTTAACATATTGTGCGTTTTAATTGACCGTTCACGATGGGATAAAAACTCTTCTTTACCGAAATGAGCATGTTTTACAAACTCATCTTAACACCTGATACAAGCACAACAAAAGCATAATTGAACTGGTTTTACACTTCATATCCAATGCGTCACACAAATGACACGGACTAACTACTTGTCTGTGCACTTAAATAAATTTTTGACATCGGTACGGCGCTTTCCATGATGATTTGCAAAGCTAAACTTGGATCGATCAGGCCTTTACTGGCAAACAGAATTTCCTGAACCGCGACACCAAAGAGAATCGGCCAATCACTAGGCGCCTGAGAATATCGTTTCGCGAGCGGGAATAATTGCGGCCATAAGAACTTTACATAACTAATGGGCAGCTCTTTGGCTTTATGCTTTTCGGGTACACGTGGCACACCAAAACTTGTTTGCCCCAAAGTCTCCGTCACATGTCTGAAGATATCGTGCAAGTCGATTAATTGTCGCAGACCAAGCTTTTGCGATGCACCAGAACTCAGTGACCATACCGAGTACTTACTTTCAGCCAAAGGTTTATTCAACAGATCGCCGAAAAAGTAATTGCGCCCATCTTGCTGATTATCCACAACGATAAACACTTCTTTTTCAGACTTACCCTGTTGATGCATGAACTGCTCTCGAACACTGACTTGGCAGGCATAACCTGCAATCGCCCCTAATGCGCAAAGTAAAGACTCAAGATGAATACCCTTGTCACCGGACATCGCAGCGAACAATTTGGTCGCAACATCCTTCCCGCCTTTCTTTACAGCGAAGAACGGATCATCGTTTTTTTCTATCATTGGCGAAAATGCGCCATCATCGATCTTGATAGACTTGATGGAAGATAAATGAGTAGTATCGACCGCTGGCGCTTGTTTGTCGGAAGCAAGCTCTATTAGTCGTTTGATCCACTGAATTGCCACTACTGATTCCTTGATTGTTGCAACGCTGCTGCGTCTTAGGCTATTTCAAGATGACTCTCAGACAAACGGTGTTAGGGAGAGCGCTTACGTCACAATGGCGAGGTCTAAAGTCGAGATTGTGTGCAGGCAAATTCTACCTGATTCCTTTCATACCGCCAGCTTCACTACTTTTAACGAATTAAGAAATCAGAAAAATGCAACACATCAGCAAAATTTTAAGCACCAGAGCGTGATTTCTCTTTAAATGCCCATAATTTACTACCAGCAAAATTCCAGCAGAGACCGATTCCCGTCGTAACGATCTGTGCGTACCATAGCCACCAATGTAAATAGTCGACAAACAAGCTCATCAAACAAAAATTCAAACACCAACCCAAACCTAAAACAGTAAAATATTTACTGGCTGCTTCGGCATGTGATTTTTCGCTCGAAAAGGTCAAAAAATAATTCAACACATAATTGACGACCGAACCCAAAATATAGCCCAGCGCCGATCCGAAAATACCCGGTGTCAAATCGAAAATGCTGAGCTGCCACAAGTCACTCAATTTGATCGTAATGTATTGCACCGCAGTTCCAGACAAACCCACTGCGGCAAAACGTACAAATTGCTTCAGATGTGGATTCAACATGGCGACTACCTAGAGTGAGCAAGGGGGGAAGCTTCGAATTATACTCTGGCCGAACACAAGCCTCATATCAGGTTTTGAATATCGCCTCTAAAATTCAACACTCGGTTAAAATCGCCATCATCATTTATCACTGGAATACCTATGTCACAAGAAGAACGCATCGTCGATCTAGAAATTCGTTTGGCTCGCCAAGACGATCTACTGGATACGCTCAATACACAAGTGTACCAACAACAAAAGAAAATTGATGAACTTGAAAAACTATGTACAGCCTTAGCTGGGCGCCTGCGTGAAGTTGCAGTCGCCGCCAATCAACGTCAAACACCAATCGACGAACGTCCGCCGCATTATTAATATCATTTACTGAGAGAGGCGTGCATGGCAACAGTACTGATCGTTTTACTAGCCACATCTTGTGTAATCAGTTTTGTTTTATGGACACGTTACCATCGGAGCCAGAGAGCGGATTACATACGAACTTATATGTTTCCTCCTGGGCTCATTGATAAGCTCGCTCAGCGTCGCCCAGAATTACAACTCAAAGATCGTCAATTGGTGGCTCGCGCACTACGACAATATTTTTTGGTTTATCTTAAGAGTGGTATGCGTCCAGTTTCAATGCCATCACAATTAGTTGATGATCTGTGGCATGAGTTCATACTCTATACCAAGCACTACCAACAGTTTTGCCGGTGCGCGTTTGGTCAATATATGCATCACACACCGGCTGCGGTATTGAGCCCCGATAGGCGAAATAATGATGGACTGCGTCGCACTTGGTGGTTCGCCTGCCTTGAAGAGAACATCAACCCACGAAGGGCAACTCGGCTACCGTTGTTATTTGCACTCGACGCCAAATACAACCTCAGTGACGGTTTCGTCTATCGTACCGATTGCAGTGCATTGCGGAGTAATGGCGACGGTACCGTATATTGCGCGGGCGACTTTTACAACGAAAGCACTGATACCGACAGCAGCAATTCTTTTCCGTTTAGCAGCGATAGTGACAACCGCAGCGCGCAGTCCCACTCAGCAGATAGCGTCGACAGCAGCACTAGTAACGCTAGTGGAGATAGCAGTATTGGCAGCGATAGTTCTGGCTGCAATGGGGGTTGTAGCGGAGGTTGCAGTGGCGGTGACTAAACGACCCAAGCGCCCTCTTTAAATACTTGATGCTCTCCCAATGTAACCGACTCAGTCACAGCAAACACATCTACATGATATTTTCCATCGCCGCGTTTGAAGTTAGGTTTTCCATAGATGCCATGCTTAGCACCGAGAGACAAATGTATTCCACACATTCTTTCATAGGTGCCGATATCGCGTACTAGACGGTCTCGGTTAAATGAACGATTGAGCCCAAACCCCAGTTCACGCACCCACACTACTTGCTCGTCAGCTCTGATTTTGGCAATCACCTCATCAAACGCTGGGGTTGAATCTAAGACGTCGACAACCTGCCCTTTTTCAACTACTAAAGTAATCGGCCGATCTGGCTTGTTAACCGAAAAGCTGGTGTCACCAAACACAAAAATTCTCACGCGGCCGTTGACTGCTTCCAGATCTTTCGCCTCAGTAAATACCTCGCCAATCGGGAATTGACCACCCCAATTTTTCATCTCGCTATAATCCCCAATATTAAGCTTGGCATCTTCAAAAGAAGAAGCAAAAACCAATCGCGCACCGTTACCACTATCGACCACACCATGCGGTGCGGCATCGATCTTTGCCTTCAAACCGCGCCCCACACCACGATAATAGTCGGCGTCATACGCCAAAGCATCGATATACAACAAGGCTTCCTCGCCAGGCATACGTCCTAAGTGAGGATGTTCGATGACTTTCAAATCACGCTTAAATAATTCGACACGAATGCGATAAGCATCCATACGAAAATTTGTAGTCTGCACCAACACCACCAAATCACCCGCGGTCAGTGGCGCTAATACGGATAAAACCTGTTCTGGGGTATTTTGGTCGAAGTCCACGAACTGGGCGTCTGGCAGCACATTTCTATAGGCTTGGCTTAAAGCGATAGAGAGCTCACAACGCAAGTCGTAAACAACCACGGCGCGTGCCGTATGTTCGTGTTGGAAACAGCAGCGAATCACATCGCGCAAATGCTGCGTTGCTGTTTGCACAGCAGAGGCGGGCAAAGGAACAATAGAATGGCTTGAGAGGAGTGCAGATTCAGTCATACAAAAAGCAAAATGAAGGCGGCCTAAGCCAAACCTCCATTTTACAGGCTCACACGAACTGCGCCTTATTTCTTCGGCATATTATGATCCATATCATGTTGACCATTATGACGATCACGACCCATCATGCGCATCATCTTGGCACGATGATGCATGCGCTGATGGATATGGTCGAAGGTCTTTTGTTGCTCAGGTGTTAAAACGGCATAAAAAGTCTTCAACGCGTCGAAGTGCTTTTGCATGGTAGCCAAATGCTCCTTGCTACGCTCTATTTGCTTTTCCATCATCGCAGGAGCAGACATCATTTCACCCGCTTTATGATCTGCTCGCTCGCCCATCATCATCTGCATATTGTGCGACGTCGCGTCCACAAAGGTCTTCCATGCACCTTCTTGCTCGGCTGTGATTTTCAATTGATCATGGAACATAGAACGGCGCTTATCCATACGCTCCTGCATGCGTTTTTGCATCTTCTCCGCCATTTGTGCATGATCTGGACGCGAAGCGGTGGCTGAGGTCTGTGCAAACGCACTAGTGACACAAACACTCATTGCTAATGCTGCCAATATCAAACGAGATTTCATCGTCTTCATCATATTTTCCTCTTTTCAGTGGTTATCAAATTCTAGCAAAGCTAAGCTACACCCTACTTTACTAAAAATGTGCGAACACATGGGATGCATCATGAGCTAATTTGTATTACGGCAAGTGTCAATTCGTTGTATTGCTGTATCGATATGTAACTGTAGGCGAAATGCGAGGCAAGCTTGTTTCGTATTGTTTCAAACTCGATTTATGATAACAAGTCGATACAAAATCGCTTCACACACCACCAGTAGATCAAAGATAATGAAGTCATGGAACAACAAGCAACTATTTTAATCGTCGATGATGACCGTGAAATCCGAACTCTGCTCGCAGATTATCTGGAGTCGCATGGTTATACTAGTCAAATTGCGGCCGATGGCCATGCAATGTGGGCAATACTAGACAAACATCCTATCGACTTATTGGTACTCGACCTCAATCTTCCAGGCGAAGATGGCCTAACTTTGTGCCGCAATCTACGCGCAAAATCCAATTTACCGGTGATCATGCTGACTGCACGAGGCGAACCACTAGACCGCATCCTTGGTTTGGAAATGGGCGCTGACGACTACTTACCCAAGCCATTTGAACCACGAGAACTGTTGGCGCGTATCCGCAGTGTATTGCGTCGAGCACAAGCCAATCCAAATGGACATGGCGATAACACGCCACAAAAAATTCGTTTTGGCGAATGGACATTAGACTTAGTGGCGCGACATCTTATCAGTCCAGATAACATGGTGATTGCACTTTCCGGTTCCGAATATCGCCTTCTGAATATTTTCCTCGAACGCCCGAATGATGTGCTCAATCGTGATCAGCTGTTAAATATGACACAGGGACGCGACGCTGATCCTTTCGACCGTTCAATCGATATCCAAATCAGCCGATTGCGACAAAAATTGCGTGAAGATGCGCGTTCCCCGCAAATCATCAAAACCGTACGTAATGGTGGCTATGTATTAGCAGTCAACGTCAGTGTTGAAAGCTAAAGATGAATTGGAAATCAGGTGCCGCCCAGTCGCGCATAAATTCAATATCAACGCGCATTTTCACCATTCTCGTTCTCGGTGTATTGGCGGCTGCCGCCCTCACATGGTGGTTCGCTTTTGGTGAGCGTCAAACTACCTTAAGTCACGAACGCAATAATTTTCGTAGTGAACGCGTTAAACACACAGAACAATTAATTCGGGCACTAGATGCCTTACCCGCAGCAAATCGAAGCGACTTGCTCAAAGGTATGCCACGTCTCGGCCTACAAATCACTGAACAAAAATTAGACACACAAGCGTACACGCCAAGTTCACCGTACGCCATTGCATTAATTGAGCGTCTCGAAGATCATTATCAAGTACGCGCACTGGCACCCAACACGGACAATTGCTTCATTCGCTCAGATAGTGATCGTAACCCGATCGAACCATGCGAAGCCGTCATGATCACCTTGAAAGATGGCGTCACGCTAAAGCAGAGCATCTCTCCACCACGACCACCTGCGCCACCTATCCAAACAGAGACCCTCTATTACTTATTCATTTTTCTCAGTTGCGTCGCTGGTCTTGCTTTTTTTGTGTCGCGTATGATGATTAAGCCGCTGCTCAGTTTAGCGCAAGCGGCAACAGAACTTGGTCAAGATATCAACCGCGCTCCACTTGTAGAACGTGGCGCTAGCGAAATTTTACAGGCGACACGCGCGTTCAATTCCATGCAAACCCGTATCCGCAACCATATTCAGCAACGTACACAGATGTTGGCGGCGATTACGCACGACTTACAAACACCGCTCACACGCCTACGATTACGACTAGAAAAAGTCAGCGATCACGAGCTGCGCGACAAATTGATCGGCGATTTATCAAGCATGCAAATGATGGTGAAAGAAGGTCTCGATCTGGCGCGTAGCATGGACAGTACGGAGGAATTGCGACCACTCGATATCGACTCTTTACTCGACAGTATTTGTACCGATGCGACTGATGCAGGCCACCACATAGAACTGCCTGGCAAATCGGGGGCAACTATTCTGGCGCGACCACAGGCACTACGACGCTGCTTAAATAACCTGATCGACAATGCCATTAAATACGGCCAAAGTGCGCAGATCCGCGTTGAACGCAGCGACGAGAAGAACGTCCAAACTGGTCAAAAATTCTTAAAAATTTATGTTCGTGATCGCGGCCCCGGCATTGCCGAAGATCAGTTGTCTCGCGTCTTCGAACCATTTTATCGGGTCGAGACTTCACGATCACGCGAGACTGGCGGCACTGGTTTAGGCCTCACCATCGCCTTGAACATTGCTCGTCAACACAATGGCGATTTAATTTTGAAAAACCATAGCGAGGGTGGATTGGAGGCTTGTTTGAGCCTTCCAATTAAGATGTAAATCAAAAGCAGTTTTTTAACTACCGCGATGATGTTGACGAATACGCTCACGCCATTCACCGATTGCCGCTAACGCAGCTTGAAACTCGCGTTCAATCAAATCTGCTTCATGCGTTGTAATGACTCTGTCCATCATGGCGGCTGACACAGCTTCAGCAGCATTGCCTACTTGGCTCATCACGCGGCACACGGTTTGCGATAAATCGTCGTCAGTAAACTCACGAGGTTCTGGCACCAAAAATCCTGCCATACCATGACGTGCCAGCATCGCATGGATGGGCAGCAACGAATCTTTCACTCCTGCTTCTTGACACAGGCTTACAATTTCAGACACCTCTTCAAACGAGGGGTAATGGGTTTCGATACCAGGAGCTAATTTATTTCGCAAAACGTTGACCGACATTTTCATTGCAGCAGCAAGGGCTTCAAGTCCGCCCGGATATGCTCTCGCCACTTTATACAGCGCGTCGTGTTGATTCATATCTGAATATCTACGGGTCATGAAAATTCCTTACTTTCAAAATGATAGTTGATGCAAATTGTACAGAATTGTTGCCGAAAGAACCATCTAATTCATCCGCAATCGATCACGTTCAAAGGCAACTTATACTTAATCTTTGCGTCATCAGTTGCAACCAACGATCACTGCCATCGACATCACTGACCACCAAAGAAAAATCTGTCACGGTTCTCGCCGCACGCTCAAGTAACTGAATATCTGCCTCGTGTTGACGCGCAACATGAGGATCTTCCAAAAATAATATTCGACGAATTTTCCTATCCAACACCAATTCAGCAATTTGGGCATCACCACCCATGGGCCCGGAGAGAAACGGCTGCACCCAATTGCGGCCAGCGTCAGATCCTTTGATGCGTTGTGCCAATTGATTTAATAAGGAGCCCGTGGTCCCTGTTGCATAACGATTTGCGAACTGATCAAGCACATGGAAATGCTTCTCCGCAATCTTTAACATTTTCTGTTTCATCGCATCGTGCGCAATTAAAGCAATGCTCTCGTGCTGCAACTCAAAACCTCTGCCCTCGCTTAAGTGCGTCACACTACCTGAGGTCAAGGCTTCAAGTTCTAACCACTCACAAGCACTCGCCAGCGTCGATAAGAAAGGTTTACCGTGTATCACGCATTGGCGCTTTAAGGCCAGCGCTTCCGGGAAAACAGAGGAGGGATCAACTGGATCTATCAAATACACCACCGCGTCAACTGAGTTACCTGGTTCACTATTCACCACATGCGCCACCAACTTCATCAATCCACCGTCGCGACCATAGGGAAAACGCACATGCGGTTCACATAAAGTACTCAAACCGTGTGAATGGATCGCATCTAAAGTCCGACCTACGACGACCCACTCTGGATTCAAGGCTCGTATCGACTGTTCTGCTCGTTTGAATAATTGAACCAACGCAGATCCCGCCGCGTCTTGATGTGATCGATTAGCGATTAAACCGATTCGTAAACGGGGTTTCAATGGTGCTGGCATTGCAGTCTCGATGACATTCATACTAAGGTACTCATAAATGATTTGCTTCTAAAGTGAAACTTCAATCTAACAATTAACTCATAATTTTTCGTGGAAATCACGATGAAACTGTTCACACCAAGCAAGCAATTTCTCGGCTGGCATCGGATGGGCGAAATAAAAACCTTGAATCTCATCGCAACCCATAAGACGCAGCGCGTTCAAATTCGCTTCTTGCTCTACCCCCTCAGCCACCACAGATAATCCAAAGTTATGGGCCAGGCTGATGATACTTTGCACAATTTGCTTATCTTGGGTTGAATCCATCATACCTTGCACGAATACTTTGTCGACCTTCAATTCATCAATCGGAAAACGACGGAGGTAAGCGAGTGAGGAATAGCCTGTACCAAAATCATCAATCGATAACTTAAATCCTAATCTTTTCAGTTCAAACAGCAAGGCAGTAGTGTGTTCTATATCGTGAATAAACGCGCTTTCGGTCACTTCTAGTCCCACCGCTGAGGATGGTAGGTTCCACACACTCAAAGCCCGAGCCAACACCTTGGGCAACTGCTCTAAGCCAAGTAAACGCGCAGAAAGATTCACCCAAACCACTACCTGCAAACCCTTACTACGCCAATGCGCGGCTTCTTGAAACACCTTATTCACAACCTGCATTGTGAGTTGCTCTATTAAACCAAACTGTTCTGCGGTATCGATCAAAATATTGGTCGGCACAGATTGTTGATGATCAGTCGGCCAACGTACCAACGCTTCTACCGATTTCACACTCTTAGAACGTAAATCAACTTTCGGTTGGTAACGCATCTCAAGCGCGTTATTGTCCAACACCTCTTTCAGAGCTTGCGGCAAATCATCTGGCCCAGATCGTTCGCGCTGCTCGACACGCGCTAACTCAAAACGCATATTATTCGATTGGGCATTACGTTGCGCTAAATCGGCGATCCGCAATAAGTCATGCGCGCCTTGAGCATGCAAAGGCGCGCAGGCAATCCCAATACTTGGTTGAAAAAACACAGCTTGCGTCTCAATTCTGAGAGGGGTGTTCAAGGCATTTAAGATGCGATGACATGCCAAAACCGCAAGCGCCTCTGAGGCCAAATTCGGCAGCAAGAACCAACACTCATTTTCAGTGGCAAATACAAAACGATCTTTGTCGCGCAAACTGGCATGTAAGCGTTCAGCAAAGTGTTGTTCAACGATACTGTCGTAATGAGGATTAAGTAAGGCTTGTATGCGATCCGAGCGCTGCAAGCTCACCACTAACAAGGCAAGCGCATTGGTGTCGCTCGCCTGTTGCAGGTCTAGCTCAAGCAACTGCATAAACTCGTTGACTGAGGACATCATACAACTATCACCGGCAAGAAATTTACCCATTAGGTGGCCTTGTAAAAGTCATGACAAACTAATCCGTAAGCGCCGTCTGGCAAGCCACGCATAATGCTAATACGCTCAGCATCGTCGACTAAATCTTGGCGCAGCAGATCAAATAAAATTGGCTTCTCTAGCAAAGTCAAATCACTTCGTGTGAGTAACAAAACCTTAGGATCAAGTCGCCTGACTTTATTATGCTCAAGCACAATCGCGATCTCACCCGTCGTCAATTGAATCAAACTACCGACGGGGAAAATGCCAACCGCTTGAACAAACTCTTCCACTAAAGGCGCATGCAATTGTCCCTCTGCCATTTTGAACAGCTCTTTCATCGCATCGAAACTCGATAGAGTCTCGCTATACGTACGCGGAGAAGTCATCGCCGCGAAGCTATCTGCAATCGCCGCCATACGCCCGAAGATGCTGATTTCACCTCCGGCCAAACCACGTGGATAACCGCTCCCATCCATACGTTCATGATGTTCGTTAATGCCTAATCTGACATTAAAACTGAGTGGTTCTTTCGATTCCAATAACTGTATGCTGGCATCGACATGGGTTTGAATCAAATTTGCCTCTGCTGCGGACAATTTCTCTGGTTTACTTAAGATCTCCTCGGGCATTTCTAACTTACCCACATCGAGCAACAAACCAATGAATCCAAGCTCGACCATTTGTTGTTTGCTAAATCCGATGTGACGCCCCAAAGTCAACATATACACCGCGACTTTTAAGGCATGCGAAACCACCACCTCGTTTTCAGAGCGCATGCGTAATAACCACATCATGGCCGAAGGATTTGATATCACACTGTCGGATAAAAGCTGAACCGTAGGCAACACCTCTTTCAATTCGATTGCCTGCATATTTTTTAAGTCTTGTTCTAATTTAGTGATCAAGGCATCGGCCTTCGCGACCACATCACGTGCCCTAACCAGCTCTTCTCGCAAGCTCGCTTGAATTGGATGATGTACCAAATGTATATCTTCAGGCACATACTCGGGTCTATGTTTTTTCTTGCGTGGGCTAGTAGATCGATTCCAAAGAGAGCCATGCCAATGGCTACCGCTTTCATTCCAGCGTAGCCATTTTTCCCACCAACTCATACCCACGACTTCGGTCTTGGCTGACTCACTGCCATTGACTGCCGCGGCTAACTTACGTAATGACGCAGCATTTGATTTCTTGAGGTTAGCAATCGAAGCTTCGTGGGGCTCTTCAATTTTGATCTCGGAAGCTTCAGCCTCACGCTTGAAATGTAGCCCCGCTTTCAGCTTTTGCTGCAGCGCATGTTTGCGAGCACGGTGATGACGCAAACGGCGTGAGGTGGCGTAATCAGAACGGGTAAATTTTTTATGTAACCAAGCGACGACGCGATCAAGTCTATTACTATCTTCGTCAAAAATTATATGTAAATGACGACTTGGTACACGTTGAATGCCGTTGGCATCGGCATCAATAATGGTATGCAAACGATCAAAAGGGAGATGAAGTAATGCATTGTAATTACTCCGACTTGGGTCGATCACAACTTCTTTCACAAGACCTTGCATGGTTTGCAGATCTAATTCTTCGGCCAGCAAGAACCCTTGCAGCATAAAAGGCGTTTGAACCCAAGGGCGATCTAACTCTGCAACGAACATTCCAAGGCGCAGTTCATCAACAGAAATACGCAAAGACTCGCATAATTGTTGTGAACTATTTGGCACGGCAGTGTTCGTTTCGTAGAAAAATAGACGATCGAATAAGGAAAAGAATTTCGTATTTAGCTGTCGACTACCAGTGTAAATTAAAGAACGCAAAACATCAGCATCTACTGCCTAATATCGATAAAAAAACCCGCCAAAGGCGGGCTTTTGCGGGTTTTTACCGACAGGTATAGACAACTTTACACCTCAATCCTTGACATCCAAGGCGGGCAAGACTTGAACTTTGATACTGCTGAGTTCGCTTCCAGCGCGATATAAACGATGATTGGCTTTGATAAAGTCAGACTCTTTCGCTTCGAAAATATTGTCAACGTATTTCTGCGGATTACGATCAATAAATGGGAACCAACTCGACTGAACTTGTATCATGATGCGATGCCCACGTTGGAAGGTATGCATTACATCATTAATCGAAAACTTCACTTTAGTCGGCTGATCCGGCACAAACGCTTTTGGGTGCTCGAAACTATCGCGGAATCTGGCGCGGAAAGGTTCACCCCGTACTAAAGTCTGTTGCGCTCCACGATTTGGTTCACCCGGTGCCGCCTCCATCTTATTTGGGTTAACATCAATCAACTTAACCACAAAATCTGCATCCGTGCCACTCGTACTAACAATCAAATTCGCCTCTAAAGGTCCAGCAAAAGTTACATCACGATCAAGCACTTCTGTCTGATACGTTAACACATCGGGACGCCTACTTGCAAAGCGTTGATCGGCAGCGACATATTGATTACTCCAACGATTAATAATCTCGGTGGTATAAGGCACGGGTTTGGCGGGGTCACTGACATACTCATCGTAAGCTGCCGCACTTGCCGTTGGCATCTCAAAACTCAGCTTACCATTTGCGTGGAAGTATAGAGATTTACTCTGCGTATTTGCTGGTGGCCATGTATCGAAATTACGCCAACGATTTGCACCTGTCTCAAATACCCAAGCCTCTGATAAAGCCGGCTTATCACCGCCCTTTAAATGGTGTTTAAAAAAGGCGAACTCGATCGCTTGATAATTCTGAGATGTCTTAAATCCGAAATTGGCATCGCCCACTTTTTCACCGGTCGTGCTTTGCCAACCGCCATGCACCCACGGTCCTATCACCAAGGTGTTACTAATGCCCGGATTATTCTTTTCAATTGCCTTATAGGTTTGCAAAGGGCCATAGAGATCTTCAGTATCATACCAACCGCCCACCGTCATCACCGCTGCTTTGATATTCTTCAAATGCGGTAATAAATTTTTTGCTTGCCAGTACGCGTCGTAATTAGGATGTTGCGTGAGCTCATTCCAAAAAGGTATTTCACCTTTAAGATGTCTTGTATTTGCATTCGACAAAGGCCCCAGCTCTAAGAAGAATTGATAAGCATCTGGTGTACCCCAGTCAAAACCAGGTCCATCATTTGCATCCGTTGGCATTGGTCTTGGTTTGCCAAATCCGCTGAAAAAACTAAAGGCAAGCTGAACGTTGAATGCACCATTTCTATGCATATCATCGCCGCGAAACCAATCGGCAATTGGCGCTTGCGGAGAGATAGCCTTCAACGCAGGATGCGAATCAATCGCCCCCGCGGAGGTATAAAATCCAGGATAAGAAATTCCCCACTGTCCGACTTTGCCGTTGTTACCAGCTATGTGATTAATCATCCAATCGATACTATCGTAGGTATCACTGCTTTCATCAATATCGTTTTTATTGATTTTCTTATCGATATGGGGGCGCATATTCACGAATTCCCCCTCTGACATATTCTTGCCACGCACGTCTTGAAAAGCAAAAATAAAACCTTCTTTTTCAAAATCAAAACTCGGGCCTAATCGCGTCTTATATTTTTCGGCACCATAGGGAGCCACTGTATACGGTGTTCGTACGAATAAAATCGGATATCGCTTAGTAGCACTAGCGTCGTTCGGAACATAAACCGAGGTAAACAAAAGCTTGCCATCACGCGCTGGAATTCGATATTCAAACTTAGTATAGTTTTTCCGAATATATTCGGCTCGTACGGCTGCACTCTCTTTTTCATCAGCAGCGTTGCCGACGCTAACGACATTCGCCGCATTTACATTGCCGGCGAAACTCTGGCTGGGAATAGCGGATGAAAAAAGCAGTGCAAGACACAAGTGGAGAGGACGCAGTTTCATAGATATCTGGGCCTAATGAAAAAATGACAGGATTGAAAGAGAATTCGTACTAAGGACTCCGATGTGACCATGAAGCTTTGGAAAAGTTCGCGCTATTCTTCAGCTAGAGGATCGTAATCAGGAAGCTCGGCATCAACTTGTACAATCATATCGATGCCTTGTGCACGTGCCTTTTGCAAAGCTTCACTAGCCCTTGCCATCACCTTTTCAACCACATCTCCTGGCGCGTTCGGGGTAAGTCCAGTGCAAAAACTGACCTCTAAATTTCGCGCAAGTTCGGACCATGCATATTCTTTCAAACGTGTTTTCAAACGTTTGATTGCCACCAAGCTCTGATCCAACCAAGTCGTTGGCATTACAATCGCAAACTCAGTAGCGCCGATACGACCAAAAGAATCCAAGCTCCGCAAAACCACGCCAGCCTCGTTGGTCAACACCTGCAAAATACGCTTAGTGACGTCCTGGCCATGTTGCTCCATAATTTCAGGCAGGCGATCAACCCCAATGACCGCCACGGTAAAGGTATGGCCGGTACGCTTTGAACGTTGCAATTCATTATCCAACCTCTCAAGGAAGGTACTGCGATTTAAAGCGCCAGTGAGATGATCATGTGTTGCCAAGGTTTGCAGTTGATTCATCACCGCCTCGAGCTTGGGCAACACATCGTCACGGATGCCGCTTTCTTTAATCTGAGCAATCGCTTCGAGAAGTTGTTGCTGAGCGAAAGGTATGGTTTGCTTGGTATTTCTTGGCATGGGCATCGTTTCAAAAAGAGTATGCGATCCAAAGATATTAATTTCCGATAATCGCCATAAGAATGCTGACTAGTTTCTCATCTTCAACGATTACAATAGCTACTTTACCACCTTGCCTGTATTCAGCAAGCACCTATGTTCGGATTACCACTGGCATCGCCACTACAACGCGTTCAAAGTCATTTGTTTGCCGATCTAGAAGTTTGGATCAAACGCGATGATCTACTACATCCAATGGTGTCAGGAAATAAATATCGCAAGCTCAAATATTGTCTGCCAAGGCCCTCAGACTCTAGCTCACTTACAGTTGTTTCGATGGGTGGGCCGTGGTCCAATCATTTACATGCTTTGGCATATGCCTGCCGTGAAATGCGGTTACCGAGCCGCGCCTTGGTACGTGGTCTACGTAAGGACACAGACCCGCTGACGCCAACTCTGCTCGATTGCATAGAACAAGGTATGCAACTACAGTTTGTATCGCGCGAAGATTATCGGTTACTCAGAAGCTCTGATTCACACTGGCGTCATTTAATTCAAGCGGCAGATGACGGTTTTTTCTGGCTACCTGAAGGAGGGAGTTCTCCGTTGGCGTTACGGGGAGTGAGCGAAATTCTCGGTGAAATCAAGCAAGAGCTTGGAACAAAGCCTGA
>CALKVB010000105.1 GCA_937996605.1 uncultured Oxalobacteraceae bacterium
TACATTAGGCTTGCAAGTGTTGTCCAATTATGCCAACGATTACGGAGATGGTGTAAAAGGGACTGATGCTAATAGAATTGGAGAAAAGCGTTTAGTGGCAGCAGGAATTATAACAGCGCAACAAATGAGAAAAGCGGTTATTATTACTGCAATATTAACTTTTATTATCGCTTTGTTGCTAATTTATGTTGCGTTTGGAAAAGAAAATTTTGCATTGAGTTTAATTTTTATTTTGTTAGGAATTGGTTCTATTGGTGCGGCAGTTAAATATACTGTAGGCAAAGGAGCATACGGCTACAGTGGATTTGGAGATGTATTTGTATTTATTTTCTTTGGATTAGTTTCAGTAATAGGTTCTAATTTTTTGTTCACTCATTTGTGCATTGTGGCGCTGCACATAATACTCAGTGATGAGTGGGATGTCTTCGCGGCGTTCACGCAGACTTGGTACTCGCAGACGTATCACATTCAAACGGTGAAACAAGTCTTCGCGAAAGACGCCTTCTTTGACACGCTCTTCAAGATTTTGATGAGTGGCGGCGATCAATCTCACATTTGCTTTCAGAGGTTGATGACCACCAACGCGGTAAAAATGACCATCCGATAAAACACGCAGTAAGCGAGTCTGTAAATCGAAGGGCATATCGCCAATTTCATCAAGAAATAAAGTACCGCCCTCAGCTTGTTCGAAACGACCGCGACGCGAAGATTGCGCACCCGTGAATGCCCCCCGCTCGTGTCCGAATAATTCAGATTCCAAGAGGTCTTTCGGGATAGCTGCTGTGTTTAATGCGATGAAGGGCTGATTTACTCTTGGACTATGCTTATGAAGTGCACGCGCCACCAATTCTTTACCGCTACCAGACTCACCTGTAATAAGAACCGTCACACTCGATTGCGACAGTCGACCGATTGCGCGAAATACTTCCTGCATTGCTGCCGCATGACCAAGAATTTCAGTTTCAACATCTTGAATTTGCTCGACGGTGGTTTCCCGTTCACTCTCCTCTAAAGCACGCCGTATCAGCTCGACTGCCTTCGATAAATCGAATGGTTTTGCTAGATATTCAAAGGCACCTCCTTTGAATGCGGCAACAGCAGAATCCAAATCGGAAAACGCCGTCATGATAATGACAGGCAAACTTGGTAGTCGCAACTTGACAGTCTGCAGCAAATCCAAACCCGAAGCACCGTTCATACGAATATCTGAGACTAAGACCTGAGGCAAATCTCCCTCTTCGTCAAGCACTTGCATTACCTCGTCTGGCTGTCTAAAGCTACGCGTGACCAAGCCTTCGCGCGCCAGAGCTTTTTCTAGCACCCAACGAATTGAATCATCATCATCCACAATCCAGATTGTTTTTTTCATTGTTGTTTGTATTCCGTACCGTCAAATCTATCATTGCCAATTAGCCCATGACCTACCACCACATCTCTCATTGATTGATCAATTACGGCAGCGGAATCAAGATACGAAAATCCGTACATCCTGCTCGACTTTCGCAATCAATTACTCCTGCATGTTGTGTGATAAATGCCTGTGCCAAGGTTAGACCCAGTCCACTTCCGCCATCGCGCCCCGAAACTAAAGGATAGAAAATGCGATCACGAATCTCAGCTGGAATACCAGGTCCGTTATCAATGATATGCAAATCTAATGCCAGCCTGTAACGTATTTTGGCCAAAGTCACTTGGCGCACAACCCGCGTCTTAAAAATGATTTCCGCATCACCTTCAGCCATACGCATTACCAAAGCTTGTGCAGCATTGTGGGCGATATTTAGCACCACTTGGATCAACTGCTGTTGATCCCCGCGGAATTCAGGAATCGATAAATCATAATCGCGCTTGATGTTGAGGCCTCTAGGGAATTCGGCAACAATGAGACTACGCACCCGCTCGCAGACTTCATGAATATTCACATCGGCAATCACCTGCGGCAAGCGATTCGGGGCTAACAAGCGATCAACCAAAACCTGCAAGCGATCTGCTTCTTTAATAATAACTTGGGTGTACTCACGCAATTCTTTCGCTCTGCGCTCAGAAAGATCTTGTTCTGGCAACTCGAGCTCTAACAGCTGGGCGGCACCACGAATTCCACCTAAAGGATTTTTTATTTCATGGGCTAGGTTGCGAATCAACTCTTTATTTTCTTTATTTTGATCGTGCATACGTTCTTCACGATCAAGTTTTAGCTGCTGTACATTTTCACGCAATTCAATCAATACCGGCGTATCAAGCAAATCGAGCGCTGTAACTATGCTATGCACATGCAATGGATCGCGCCCACTTCTCTCTAAAATTAAGTCTTGGCGTTTCTCAGCGAACTGATGTGCCAGCGCTTGCTGAAAGCCATCAAACAAATCAGCACTATTCAAGAAAAGGTCGTGCAATGAAGCATTCAACAAAAGTTTACTTGGTCGCTCAAGTAGATTCTCCGCTGCTGGATTCGCGTATACCACGCGCCCTTGCTGATCGAGGACAATCACTGATGAGGCGAGCAGATCTAAGCCTGAGAACGGATGCATCAATTAATTCAATCGAATAAAAAATGTAAATGTTAGTTGTTACCCAAGCCACAACTCAAACAACCATAAAAAAAGGTCGCGCTAGCGACCTTTTGCGAGAATACTGTTCAGCATTCTATTTTAGGTTACTGATTTCGCGCTTTAATGCCTCTATATTTTTTTCCGAACGGGCGATATCCCCTTTCAAGTTGTTCACGCGTTCGACATATTGAGCTGGCTGTCGTTCATCTATACGACGCTCAACATCACCACCGTTGTACTCTTTCTTTAAAGCTGCCAGTTTTTGCTCTTCTGCCTTTAACTCATCGATCAAAATCTGTTTGCGATCTGAATCACGTGAACGTTGAGTTGCGTCATCCACTTTAGGAAAACTCGCAGGTGCAGAAGCAGCTGAGGGTTTAGTAGTAGTCGTCCTCTTTACGGCCGCAGGTGCCGGCACAGAATTTACATATGGCAGTTCGACCAGCTTACACCCCTTAACATTACCGGTGTTTTTATATTCTTTTTTCCCGTTTGCATCGATGCACAAATACACATCAGACTGCGCAAATGCAGAAACAGAAATAACAGCAAACAATCCAAATACAGTCAAGTAGTGCTTCATGGTTGGCAAGTAGTAATGAATAACAAGCTAAGTGTAAGTCATGCCGCCATTTTGCACAATTCTTCAAAATTTTGCTGCAAGAAAAAAGCGGGGCGAACCCCGCTTTTCAAGATTTTACAAAGAGTAGTACATGTCGAACTCAGCTGGATGCGTAGTCATACGCATACGTTGAACATCTTGCATCTTCAATTCGATGTAAGCATCAATCATGCTGTCACTAAACACACCGCCGCGTGTCAAAAATTCGCGATCTTTGTCCAATGCTTCCAAAGCTTGTTCCAAAGAGTGGCAAACCGTTGGAATCAACGCATCTTCTTCTGGTGGCAAGTGGTACAAGTCTTTAGATGCCGCTTCACCTGGATGAATCTTATTCTGTACACCATCCAAACCTGCCATCATCAATGCGGCGAAGCACAAGTATGGGTTCGCCAATGGATCTGGGAAGCGCGCTTCAACACGGCGTGCTTTTGGATTTGCTACGTATGGAATACGGATAGAAGCAGAACGGTTCTTCGCAGAGTATGCCAATTTCACTGGTGCTTCATAACCTGGAACCAAACGCTTGTATGAGTTTGTGCCTGGGTTAGTAATCGCGTTCAAGGCACGTGCGTGCTTGATGATACCGCCGATGTAGTACAAAGCAAATTCTGACAAACCTGCATAGCCGTCGCCAGCGAACAAGTTTTTGCCGTCTTTCCAGATAGATTGGTGAACGTGCATACCAGAGCCGTTATCGCCAACAATAGGTTTTGGCATGAACGTCGCTGTTTTGCCGTAGGTGTGCGCCACATTCCATACTACATATTTCAAGTTTTGAGTCCAGTCAGCACGCTCTACCAATGTGGAGAACTTCGTACCGATTTCGTTTTGGCCCGCACCAGCTACTTCATGGTGATGTACTTCAACTGGGATACCCAAGGATTCCAAAATCAAGCACATTTCAGAACGCATATCTTGGAAACTATCGACTGGTGGCACTGGGAAGTAGCCGCCCTTTACGGTTGGACGATGACCAGAATTGCCGCCTTCCAGTTTTTCACCAGTTGTCCAAGACGCTTCATCAGAATCAATCTTCACGAAGCAACCAGACATATCAATTTTCCAGCGAACACTGTCAAAAATAAAGAATTCTGGTTCTGGACCGAAGTAAGCTGTGTCACCAATACCGGAAGACTTCAAATACGCTTCAGCGCGTTTGGCGATAGAACGTGGATCACGATCGTAACCTTTACCGTCCGCTGGCTCGATCACATCACATTGCATAAACAATGTTGTTTCTTCCATAAATGGATCGATGTTCGCAGTATTTGGATCGGGCATCAACAACATGTCAGACGCTTCAATACCTTTCCATCCCGCGATCGAAGAACCGTCAAATGCGTGACCAGATTCGAATTTATCCATGTTAAATTGTGAGATAGGCACTGTGACGTGCTGCTCTTTACCACGGGTATCAGCAAAACGGAAATCAACGAATTTTACTTCGTTATCTTTAGCCATTTTTAGGACGTCTGCTGCTGTCATTGCCATTTGAAGCTCCTCAAATCAATCAAAAATAAGTGAATACCTGCCTGAAGACTGCCGAACAATCATTTCCCGAATGCAAGAAAACACATTAGCACGCTTACGCACTATTACAATGCATTTTTCAGAAAATTTTCTTTCCAGACCGTATTAGCAGAAACCGTGCCATGTTTGGGTGCAAAGCCAGATCCCAATATTGCTCTCTAAGTATTTGTTTTTATGCCGCTTTCTCATTTAGCTCACGGACTATGGCGAAAATCACAAATATCTTCAGCTCTTTTTTGGTGCAAAATAAGACTGTCGCACCATATTAGTGCAACAGAGCATCCTAAACAAGTGCAAAAGCGCTTCAGTCCGCCAAGATCTGAACCAGAAGTTAGGAAACATACTATGTCAAAAAGGCGAGTATGCTGATGCTATGAGAAATGCGCAGGGTGGTAATTGTCAATCACATCGACAATGATTAGATTACGACCTTAGCTTACTGATATTATTTACTAGACAAACTATAAGTACGAGACCAGAACAACATGATTCCCATCATTCCCATCAGCGAAACACGTCAACGAAAACGTCAACATAGCAAGGGGCGACAAACTGATCCACTTGCCCTCAGCGAAGTGCAGCAATTACTCGGGGATACCTCGCGTCAAAAGGATCTTTTAATTGAGCATCTCCACAAAATTAACGACCACTTTGGACATTTGCCAGTGCAACACCTTGTGGCACTGGCCCAAGAAATGCGCTTAGCTCAGACTGAGGTATTTGAAGTCGCGAGTTTCTATCATCACTTCGACATCCGCTTTGAAGACGACACGCAAGATAAAGCACACAAATTACGCGTGTGCGATGGCCTATCTTGCCAATTAAACGGTGCTGATGAACTTATTTCAAAGCTCGGCCTCCATTTTCAAAACACTGAAGTGCAAGTCGAAAGAGTGCCTTGTATTGGACGCTGTGAACAAGCACCTGCAGCCTGTCTGGGTCAACATGAAATAGCCGATGCAAAGATCGAAACTATCATCGACTACGCGAACCAAAAGCGCTACACAGCAAGGTCAGAAAACTATATCGACTTCGAGCAATACCAAGCGAAGCAAGGCTATCAAATACTAAAAGACTGCCATTCCGGAGCAACCAATAAAGAGAGTCTGTTCAAATTGATGGAAGATTCCGGTTTGCGCGGGCTTGGTGGTGCAGGGTTTCCCGCTGGGCGAAAGTGGCGATTAGTTTCGGCCGAGCCAGGACCGCGTTTGATGGCGGTCAATATCGACGAAGGTGAACCTGGAACGTTTAAAGATCGCACTTATCTTGAGCGTGACCCACATCGTTTCTTAGAAGGGATGTTAATTGCTGCATGGGTCGTTGGTATTTCCGAGATTTACATCTACTTACGCGATGAATATCACGCTTGTCGCCATTTACTCGAAGCAGAGTTGGACAAGCTTCGAGCATCTCCGCCTGTCGCGACGATGCCCACGATTCATCTCAGACGTGGTGCTGGCGCCTACATTTGCGGTGAAGAGTCGGCCATGATTGAATCGATCGAAGGTAAGCGTGGCCTTCCTCGCCTACGTCCACCTTATGTCGCGCAAGTTGGATTATTTGGTCGCCCCACCTTAGAACACAATTTCGAAACTCTGTACTGGGTGCCGAGCTTAATCCAACAAGGTGCAGAATGGTTCAAGCAACATGGTCGCAATGGTCGCCATGGCTTGCGTTCGTTTTCGGTATCGGGACGCGTCAATAAACCGGGCGTTCATCTTGCGCCCGCTGGGATTTCTGTGCAGGAGCTGATTGATGAATTTGCTGGCGGTATGCTAGAAGGCCACGAGCTTTACGCCTATTTACCTGGTGGAGCATCGGGCGGCATTCTGCCAGCGAGCTTAGCGCACTTGCCACTCGATTTTGACACCCTTCAGCCGTACGGGTGTTTTATTGGTTCGGCTGCAGTAGTGATCCTCTCTCAGCAAGACAGCGCCATCATGGCTGCGCGCAATACCATGAACTTCTTCAAACATGAGTCATGTGGACAATGTACTCCTTGTCGAACCGGCACAGAAAAAGCAGCTGAGTTAATTGAACGAGAACAATGGGACCTCAATCTATTGAGCGATCTGTCCGCTGTCATGCGTGACGCTTCCATCTGCGGTCTTGGGCAAGCAGCACCCAATCCGATTGACTGCGTGATTAAATATTTCCCGCACGAACTGGCAAACAAGGAGTCAACATAATGACGACGACAAATAAAACGGTGACCGTGCAACTAAATGGTCAACGCCAAGAATGTGCGCCCGGTGAAACAATCTTAAGACTTGCTCAACGTGTTGGTGTCGAAATTCCTCATCTTTGTTTCAAAGAAGGTTTAGCGACAGCGGGTAATTGTCGTGCTTGTGTTGTTGAGATCCAGGGCGAACGAACGCTCGCGCCCTCTTGCTGTCGCACAGTTTCCGAGAACATGGTGATTGACAGCGCAAGTCCTCGTGCAGAGCGAGCGCAAAAGCTCGTACTTGAACTCTTACAAACCGATGCACGTAACGAGGTACGTGAAGAGAAAAACGAACTCAGCGTATGGTCAAAAAAAATGGGCGTCACTACTTCGCGCTTTCCTGCCCGCCCTACTATCAACAAAGATCAATCGCATCCCGCAATCCAAGTCAATCTGGATGCCTGCATCCTTTGTACACGATGTGTGCGTGCCTGCAGAGAAACTCAGGTCAACGATGTGATAGGTTTAGCATTCCGTGGTTCGCATGCTCAAATCGTGTTTGACATGAAGAGCGACATGGGTGACTCGACATGCGTGGCCTGTGGTGAATGCGTACAAGCCTGCCCAACCGGTGCTTTGCTGCCAGCAAATCCGGTAGCCCAGCAAATTCCGGAAAAAACTGTCGATTCTGTATGCCCATACTGTGGCGTCGGTTGCCAACTGAGTTACCAAGTCAAAGACAACACGATTATTAGTGTTGAAGGGCGCGACGGTCCCGCTAATCACCAACGTCTATGCGTGAAAGGGCGCTATGGCTTTGACTACGCCCAACACCCTCAGCGATTACGTACACCATTAATTCGTCGCGCAGACGCGCCAAAACGTTCGGACATGCAAATGGATCCTGAACATATCATGGACATTTTCCGTGAGGCGACATGGGAAGAAGCGCTGGCGCTTGCCGCAGGAAAATTAAAGTCTTTGCGTGATACCCAAGGTAAAGCTTGCCTAGCCGGTTTCGGCTCCGCCAAAGGAAGTAATGAGGAAGCTTACCTGTTTCAAAAGTTAGTTCGTACGGGTTTTGGTACGAATAATGTCGATCACTGCACGCGCTTATGCCATGCCTCATCGGTCGCCGCCTTACTCGAAGGCATAGGTTCTGGTGCAGTCTCCAATCCTGTGATGGACGTCGACAAAGCAGAAGTTATCATCGTCATTGGTGCCAATCCCACGGTCAATCATCCAGTTGGCGCAACCTGGATCAAGAACGCGATCAAAAACGGGACGAAGCTGATTGTTTGTGATCCACGGCGTTCCGACATGGCAAGAATGGCGCATCGTTTCTTGCAGTTCCATCCTGACACCGACGTCGCCATGCTCAACGCCATGATGCATGTAATCATCGAAGAAGATCTACTTGACCACGAATTCATCAAAAATCGTACTACTGGCTTTGAAGCTCTCAAAGAAAACGTCAAAGCTTACCCGCCCGAAGCAATGGCTCCGATCTGCGGTATCGCCGCTGAAACTTTACGCGAAGTAGCACGCTTGTATGCCAACTCAAAAGGCTCGATGATCTTATGGGGCATGGGTGTCTCACAACACATCCACGGCACCGATAATGTGCGCTGCCTCATCGCTTTAGCGCTGATGACAGGACAAATCGGCAAACCAGGTGCAGGCTTACATCCTTTGCGTGGGCAGAACAATGTACAAGGGGCATCTGACGCAGGATTAATTCCGATGATGTTCCCCGACTACCAGCGTGTCATCACCCCCGGCGTGACCGCCAAGTTTGAGCAAGCTTGGAAACTAGCTCCAGGCACCCTCGACACCAAACCAGGATTGACCGTAGTTGAAGTGATGCACGCGATTCAGCATGATGATATTCGTGGCATGTACATCATGGGTGAAAACCCTGCAATGTCTGACCCTGACGTTAACCATGCGCGAGATTCGCTATCTAAACTCGAGCATTTGGTGGTGCAAGATATCTTCTTCACTGAGACTGCCTACTACGCGGATGTCATTTTACCGGCATCCGCCTTTCCTGAGAAAACCGGTAGCTTCACCAACACCGACCGTACTGTTCAGCTCGGTCGCCAAGCAATTGATCCACCCGGTGATGCGAAACAAGATTTATGGATTATTCAACAGATGGCGCAAGGTCTCGGTCTTGATTGGCATTATCAACACGTCTCAGAAGTGTTTGAGGAAATGCGCCATACCATGCCAAGTATTGCCGGCATTAGTTGGAAACGCTTGGAAAGCGAAGGTGCCGTCACTTACCCATGCCTACACGAAGAAGACATGGGCCAAGCGGTGGTCTTCACGGAGACATTCCCGACTGCAGATGGACGCGCAAAATTTGTCCCTGCAGAGTTAATCCATGCAGCAGAAAAACCTGATGCAGAATACCCTATGATCTTGATCACAGGCCGCCAATTGGAGCATTGGCACACCGGTAGCATGACTCGTCGAGCGAGTGTGCTTGATGCGATTGAACCGGACCCGATCGCTTCGATTCATGCGGATGATCTGGCAAAACTCGGTGGCAAGCCGGGAGACTTAATCACACTAGAATCGCGTCGCGGTCAGGTTTCTTTGTATGCCCGTGTTGACAATAGCTCACCGAAGGGCGCCGTGTTCGTTCCGTTCTGCTATTATGAAGCGGCGATCAACCGATTAACGAATGCAGCGCTTGACCCCTTCGGGAAAATCCCTGAATTTAAGTACTGTGCCATTAAAATTCGGCTCGGAGGAACGCCACCAATACAGACCAGTTTTGGCGGTGGCCAAGCACTACTCAAACGTGAATCCCTAGCAAAGGAAACCACATGAATCAATCGATTTTGGAGAAAGCACGCCAGCTTGGCATCGATCAAGCATTACCGTATCCTGGCGCGATGTCACCCGAAGATGCCTATTCCTTACTGCAAGAACGTACCGATGCAATACTCGTCGATGTTCGCACCAACGCTGAGCGCGATTGGGTTGGACGGGTTTTGATCAACGAACAGCAACATCAAGCCGTACAATGGAGCGTGTATCCTGGTGGCACTCCAAATCCGAATTTTATTGAGCAACTACAAGCAGCCGTGCCGAATAAAGACCGCATTATTGTTTTTCTGTGCCGTTCCGGTGTGCGCTCCCGCCATGCGGCGAAATTAGCAACTGAAAATGGATACGCTGCATGCTACGATATTTTGCAGGGCTTTGAAGGCGACAAAGATCACCACGGCCACCGTAAAACGATAGGTGGATGGTGTAGTGCGAATCTTCCATGGATTGGCGCTTAGGGTCCGTGCGCTATTCGTTTTAACAATGATCAGCTGA